>CANNJG010000105.1 GCA_947504795.1 Legionellaceae bacterium | reverse complement strand
ATCATGTTCTTAACATAATCCGCGTGTCCAGGACAATCCACGTGTGCGTAATGACGATTCGCTGATTCATATTCCACATGTGCTGTAGAAATCGTGATGCCGCGTGCTCGTTCTTCTGGCGCAGCATCAATTTGATCGTAGGCTTTCGCGGTACCACCATATTTCTTCGCCATTATCGTCGTAATAGCGGCTGTCAAGGTTGTTTTACCATGATCAACGTGTCCAATTGTTCCTACATTGACGTGTGGTTTTTTACGTTCGAATTTTTCCTTTGCCATTACAGTACCTCATTACCTATGTGTTAGATGTTGTTAATTATTTTTTTCAATAATTGCTTCAGCTACGTTTGCAGGGGCTTCCGAGTATTTCTCGAATTCCATTGTATACGTTGCACGACCTTGTGTCGCAGATCGTAGATCAGTGGAATATCCAAACATTTCAGCCAGCGGTACTTCTGCTCGAATCACGCGTCCGGCAGGAGACTCATCCATGCCCTGCAAAATACCGCGTCGACGGCTTAAGTCGCCCATGACATCACCCATATAATCTTCGGGGGTTACTACTTCTACTTTCATAATGGGTTCTAGCAATACAGGTTTAGCTTTTTGAGCACCTTGTTTAAAGCACTGCGAGCCCGCAATCTTAAATGCCATTTCACTCGAGTCAACTTCATGGAATGAACCATCAAACAAAGTGACCTTTACGTCGACAACTGGGTAACCTGCTATGACTCCGTTTTGTAATTGCTCCTGAACACCTTTGTCTACTGCTGGAATATATTCTTTTGGAATAGCTCCTCCCACAATCGCATTCACGAATTCGTAGCCAACACCACGCACTTGAGGTTCAATTTTTAGCCATACATGACCATACTGTCCACGACCACCCGATTGACGCACAAATTTGCCTTCTTGCTCAACCGCTGCCTTTAGTGTTTCTCGGTACGCCACTTGTGGTTTGCCTACATTTGCTTCGACCAAAAACTCACGCTTCATTCGGTCTACAATAATTTCAAGGTGCAACTCGCCCATTCCTTGAATAATTGTTTGTCCCGTTTCTTCATCTGTGTGGACTCTGAATGATGGATCTTCTTGAGCTAGCTTACCCAGGGCGACCCCCATTTTTTCTTGATCCGCTTTTGTCTTAGGTTCAACTGCCACAGCAATCACAGGATCGGGAAAGTCCATGCGCTCTAGCGTAATCAACTTGTTGATGTCACACAAGGTATCGCCGGTTGACACTGATTTCAAACCGACTGCGGCAGCGATATCTCCTGCTCGAACTTCTTTGATTTCTTCTCGAGAATTCGCGTGCATTTGTAGCAAACGTCCAATCCGTTCTTTTTTGCCTTTAACAGGGTTGTAGAGTGTGTCTCCGCATTTAACAACACCAGAGTAAGCCCGGAAGTACGTCAAAGTTCCCACAAAAGGATCGGTAGCAATTTTGAAGACCAAGGCAGAGAATGGCGCATCGTAAGAAGTTTCACGTTCAGCGGGTTCTCCATCGTCATCTAGCCCATTGACCGGAGGAATGTCCACAGGTGCTGGCAGATAATCAATCACTCCGTCTAACACGGCCTGAACCCCTTTGTTTTTGAAAGCCGAGCCACAGAATACCGGTACAATTTCATTGTTCACCGTGCGTTGCCGTATGGCTTGTTTTATCTCATCTTCGCTTAGGGCTTCACCTTCTAAATATTTATTCATTAACTCTTCTGAAGCTTCTGCTGCAGCTTCGATAATCTTTGATCGATACTCTTCGCATTGCGCAAGCATAGTCTGTGGAATATCGTGGTAAACAAATGTCATTCCTTTGCTCGCTTCATCCCATTCAATGGCTTTCATCTTTATCAGATCAATGACGCCCACAAACGTTTCTTCGGCACCAATCGGCAATTGAACTATCACTGGGCTAGCACCAAGCCGTTGTTTTATTTGCTCTACCACACGGATAAAATTCGCCCCCATGCGGTCCATTTTATTCACGAAGACAATACGCGGAACGCCGTATTTATTTGCTTGACGCCAAACAGTTTCTGATTGTGGCTCCACACCCGATACCGAATCGAATACAACTACTGCACCATCGAGCACGCGCAATGACCGCTCGACTTCAATCATAAAGTCTACGTGACCTGGGGTGTCAATGATGTTGATGCGGTGTTTCGGATATTGTTTATCCATACCAGACCAGTAACAAGTTGTGGCCGCTGAAGTAATCGTTATACCGCGCTCTTGCTCTTGGACCATCCAGTCCATAGTTGCAGCACCATCGTGTACTTCACCAATTTTGTGTGACGTACCCGTGTAAAACAACACACGCTCTGTCGTGGTCGTTTTGCCTGCATCTACGTGTGCTGCGATGCCGATATTTCGATATAGTTCCAATGGTGTAGATGACACAGGGTTACCCTCTCATTAATTCCAGCGAAAATGTGCGAATGGTTGGTTAGCTTTAGCCATTCGGTGCATTTCTTCGCGTTTTTTTACAGATGCACCTTTGTTCTGAGCCGCATCAACTAATTCTCCGGCTAGGCGCAACATCATGCCTTTTTCGCCGCGCGCACGTGACGACTGGACAATCCAGCGCATACCGAGAGCAATAGAACGATCGAGCCTTACTTCGATTGGCACTTGATACGTCGCCCCACCCACACGTCGTGAGCGCACTTCAACACTGGGTCTAACGTTATCAAGGGCTTGCTCAAAATACTGCAATAAGCTTGTGGTGCCGCCTTTGCTGCTTCCTTCAGTGCCGTCATCTGCGTCTTCTTTCTTGGATTTGCGCAGTTTATCTTGAAGGATGTCTAGGGCGCCATAAATGATCTTTTCTGCAGTAGACTTTTTTCCACTGACCATCAGCACGTTGATAAATTTTGCTAAAACCTCACTATGATACTTGGGATCTGGCAATATTTCTCGTTTAGGGACTTCTCTTCTTCTTGGCATATCAGTTTCCTAGGTTCAATTATTTCTTGTCTTTAGGTTTTTTAGTACCGTACTTGGAACGGCCTTGTTTTCGATCATTAACGCCCGAGGTGTCTAAGCTGCCACGGACAGTATGATATCGAACCCCTGGCAAATCCTTAACTCGACCGCCACGAATCAACACGACAGAATGTTCTTGTAAATTATGACCTTCACCACCAATATAGGTTGATACTTCATACCCATTGGTCAAACGCACCCGAGCAACCTTCCGCATAGCAGAATTAGGTTTTTTAGGGGTGGTAGTATATACCCGAGTACACACGCCGCGACGCTGAGGACATGACTCCAAAGCAGGTACGTTGCTTTTTCTTTTTGTGTGCACTCTAGGCTTTCTTACGAGCTGATTTATCGTAGCCATGTAGTCTTAACTCCAACCATTAACTGTATATTCACTAAATATAAAGAGGCTGGATTTTATATAGTCACAGAAAACTTGTCAAGCGTTTAGCGTATATTCCAAACAATTGTCTTCGAGATCACCTGTAACCCACTATAGTTGTCTACTATTTGTTCGAAATCGTTTGGCGCTCATAGATCCCAAAGGTCATCGCATAACGATTCTTCTCATCAGGCGTTTTTTCATTCACTTTCTTGTACAACCATTGATCCAGGTCAATGGTCGGAAAGCAAACATCCGCTTCAAATCTGTGATGAATACGCGTCACATACATCCGCGCCACTAAGGGTAGAAATTGCTGATAAACCATACTGCCACCAATCACCATAATTTCCGGCACATCTCCGCACATTTGAATCGCTTCTGCCACCGAATGCACACACGTGACCCCTTGAACCGTGAAGGACTGTGACGTCAGCACAATAGACCGTCGGCCGGGAAGCGCTCTTCCTATTGACTGAAAGGTATGGCGCCCCATAATCATCGGTTTGCCCATGGTTTGGGCTTTGAAATATGCTAAATCAGCGGGTAAATGACAGAGAAGTTGATTGTTGTTACCGATACCATTATGTTCGTCCATGGCCACAATGAGACTGACGCAAGGGTTCATACGTGCTGCCGATGCTTTGCCATATCAGCCGCCAATGCCACTGCCGCTAGCAATGAACCGGCTTCTGCACGACCCGACCCAGCTATCGTTAGGGCGGTTCCATGATCGACCGATGTGCGAATAAAAGGTAATCCACAGGTCACGTTCACCGCCTCTCCAAAACTCGCGTATTTCAGCACGGGTAATCCTTGATCATGATACATGGTAACAAATACATCGCAGGTTTCGGGCTCCATAAACAGCGTGTCGGCGGAATAGGGACCCGATATCAGCATGTTTTGGTGTTGCAGCTGTTGAATCACCGGTATAATCGTTGTGATCTCTTCTCGTCCCAGGTAACCCGCTTCTCCGGCGTGCGGATTCAGTCCTGCAATCTTAATTCTAGGCTTCACAATCCCAAATTCCTGCTGTAGGGTTGAATGAACTAGCCTAATATGTTCGAGCAACCATTCTTGAGTAATGGCGCCAGGTACGTCTTGCAAGGCTAAATGGGTTGTGACTAACGACACACGCATCCTTCGGCTGACCAATAACATGACGACCCTGTCCGTATGCGTGAGCTGCGCAAAAAATTCTGTGTGCCCTATAAACGGAATGCCCGCTTCATTGATCACGGCTTTGTGCACAGGGGCCGTCACTAAGGCGGCGCTTCTCCCAGCCAAGCAATCCTTTGCACCTGCTTCTAACATCGCAACAACGTACGCGGATGCTGCGGGATCCAATTGCCCTGGCACCACGGGACCAGGGCATGAGAAATGTTCAACATAAAGCGTATTCGCTTTGGGAACAACTGTCATGCCGTTTTTGTACCCAATAAACTGGCAGGCGAGTCCTAATTGTGCCGCACGCGCTTCGAATAGCGGCAAATCGCCCATCACAACGAGCGGTTGCGAATGACCAGCCAATGCCAAACAAATGTCCGGCCCAATTCCCGCAGGTTCACCGCTACTTACCCGTATAATCCTCATGCAATCTTCTTATCCATCACATTCACATAGGCTTCGGCACGCATGTGCTGTTTCCAATTTTGCACCGCTTCATTAAACTTACGTTGTTGTAATAACATGCGCACTTGCTGTCGCTTGTAGGCTTCCGAATCATCGATTTCCTTGCGTCCTAGGACTTCTATCAAATGCCAGCCAAATTGCGATTTAACGGGTTTACTTACTGTTTGCAAGGGTAATTCTGCCATGGCCTCTGCAAACGGTTTAACCAACTCTTCTGAGACAACCCACCCCAAATCGCCGCCTTTTGCCGCTGACGCCGGATCCAGTGAGTATAATTTAGCCATTTCACCAAAATCTTTGCCCGATTTCAATTGTTCGTACAAATTCTTAATTTGCTTTAATGCTTCTGCATCCGTCATATTCAAATCTTGTTTCAACAAGATATGGCGTACATGGGTTTTAGTCACCTGGTGATGTTCTTGATTGTCATTAATCGCAACGAGCTTGATGAGCTGCAGGCCATTTCCCGCATGAATCGGCCCTGCAACTTCACCGACTCGCATTTTCATCACGTTATCCGCAAATAAACTGGGTAATTCAGCCAGACGGCGTTCACCTAAATCCCCTCCTTCTAGGGCATACTCATCACTCGATTCGGCAACGGCTAATAAATTAAAATCTTGGCCGCGTTTAAGTTCTGCCAAGAGTTGTTGCGCTTTTTTCTGCGCTTTTTGAAGTTGCAGAGACGTCGGTTCTTCAGGGAGAGGAATCACAATATTTTGCACATGAAAGGACTGATTAGCGGTATGGGTTGTTTTTTCCATTTGGATATAATCTTCAATTTGACGCGCTGATACGTCTATTTCATGGCCAACGGAACGTTGTTGTAAGCGTGAAATAATCATTTCCTTACGTAAACTTTCGCGATACATATCCCAAGTCATCCCTTGATGCCCTAGGGCCTCACGTAGTTGTGTTAAGGTTAATTTATTGTCGGCTGCAATTCTACCAATAGCCTCGTCTAATTCAGTTGCATCCACCTTAATGGCATTCGTTTTAGCGATTTGTAATTGTAAATCGACATCGATTAGGTGCTGTAATACCTGCTTACGCAAAATATCTTCAGCAGGAATAGGGGTGTGCCTTGCTTCCAATTGCTGGCGTAATAACTCGACCTGTGTGTCAAGTTCACGTTGAGTAATCACATTATCATTCACAACGGCAACGACTTTGTCCAAGGTCTGAACGGGCTCCGCCCATCCCATTGTGGTCAATAGCGTTAAACCAATGAGTGTTAGTATTCGCATCCGTCTGTCCTTTTAGAAATTCATTGATGCAATTTAGGTCATTTTTAGATAAAAAACAAGACTAATAAGGCGAGAATATGGTTATCATGTCTTGACCATGTCACGTCGTAGTTCTCTCACATTGTCATCAATTGTTTCACAAATATTGTCCAAGGGAAGGTGGCTTAGATTTATTTCAGAAAATGGATTTTGTAATTCAATACCAATTTGATCGAGAGAAAAAATTGCATAAGATACTATGCCAGCAATTCGGGGGCTTAGAAATAAAGAAACGTTCGCAAGAGCAAATGGTAACATTCGTAAAAACAATAAAATAAAACGCCTTGATTTTACGGCCATAACAAACGGCATTGGCGTTT
>CANNJG010000104.1 GCA_947504795.1 Legionellaceae bacterium | reverse complement strand
TGACCAATGTTAAAAAAGTTCATCAACGTATTATTGTTTACTTTGGCAAACATGCTTTAAATATTTATGGCTTGCCAGCGGACCTTGAACAAGTTGAGATTAACTACTCTAATTATAAAAATCTTCTACATTGGTGCGAAAGGTAGGTTGAAAAACTTAAGTACGTGAAATGAAGTCCAGGTAAAATAATCGACTTTTTCTTCAGGCCTGTTAGAATGTTTAAAACACTTTAAGGAGTACCATCGATGGCGACAATTATTTCCAAATTAAACGATATCCTTGACCGTTTTGTAGGTCAACCCTGCGCAGCCCCTACCGTCCCGCGGGGAGGATTTCAACTATTCCAAAATTTAGATTTATCCCCCTTTCATGCAAGTGCTACGTTTGGTATCCACAGGGATATACGCCCTAATATTGGTATTTTCATGAGCTATCACATGCTCTCTGTGATCAATCATTCACCTCTGGCATCCAGGCGTTTTTTAAACAATCAATGGTATGTATTTCAACAATTACCCTTATGCATCACCATCAAAGAAAACGGATTATCCCACACCTTGCTGATTGAAAATCCTACGACTTTATCCTGGCCTGAGTTCTTAAAAGCCTGCCAGTCAGGCGGGGACTCGATAGCTGTTCCTATGGCTGCTGAAATCGGGCATCAAATGACCACCGTTCCTTTTGGCTATAATGGACCCATTATGCGAAGGCCGTCGCTCCCCCATTTCGCCATGAGTCACTTTCCTGGGCAACTCACCCTATCACTCACCGCACCGCGTATGCATTGCATGCCTGTTGAATTCAATCGACTGTTCAATGGCATTCGCGAACATTTATCCAATGCGTATCATCCCCAAGCGACAAACGCTATGGGGATGTAAGCGGTGGTCGTGGTTCGATACACCATCAGGAAATATGTGGCCGTATTCCTAATTGGCTTTTCTTGGACGTTACATGCAGAGGGGAATCCCAAAGCGGGAAAGGCTAAAGCCCTCATATGCAGTGCTTGCCATGGCAGCAAAGGCATCAGTCCTAACACGTTATGGCCTAATTTAGCAGGACAACATGAAGACTATACCCGTAAACAGCTCCATTATTTTAAAGCGGGGAAACAACGTTATGCACCAATGATGTCTCCAATGGTTGCAACGTTAGACGCTCAGGACATCGAAGATTTGGCCGCGTATTATGCTCAACTCCCCACCCCCAAAGCAGCGTCATCGGCAAAACCTTCTTTGCGAGGTAAACAGCTGTATCGCCAAGGCGATGGCGGCCGACACATCCCTGCCTGCATCACCTGCCATGGACCCGATGGGCGAGGCAATGCCTCTGCGGGATTTCCGGTCATTGCGCACCAACAAATTGACTATACTATTCAACAATTGCAAGCGTTTAAATCGCGGACGCGCAGTACCGATCCGATGGCTATCATGCGCACGATGAGCGCTAGGCTTAGTGATGAGGATATGCGCGCGGTAGCTGAGTATCTTGCGGTTATGTAAGCGACACAGCGGATGACGATAACACTCATCAAACCGCAGGAATTCCAGGATTCTCCAAACTCAAAAACCCCGTCTTAAAGTCATACGCAAAAATCTCAGCATAGCGCCCCCAGTCAATCATAGTTCGTAGCACACGCTCAGCTTCCTCTTCACTTAGATAGTCTTCCAGTTTAGTTAAGAAACGCTCCTCAGAAACACGGTGACCTATCTTTTCATCCAAAACACGACGGATATAGCGTGCTAGGGGCACTGTTTCTAATAAACGCTGAGCAAACAACAATTTACGTGCTTGCAGGTCCGCGTCTGAAAAATCTTTACCCAATTGACTTAAATGCACATCCCCTTCTCGAATATGTGCAAATCCTAGAATTTCTAACGTTTCTAAAATTGGAAATAAATCATCCACATTCATCATCAGTTCATCTGCTAATTCTGGTAAGTCAATGCGCGCTTTAAATGATTTGATGGTCTCAATCAATCCTGACAACTCTGAAGGTTCTACCTCCGGGAGACGATAACCCAAACCAATATGACGTTCTTTTTGTGCAGCAAATCGAGTTTTACCTTCGGTCGCAGAAATCATAACCGTATAAATTTTATCAACTAATTGACGAAACTCATTCGACTCTGAATTTCTGGGTTGGGCTAACGATACCGGAATATCTGCGCGGAGATACCCCGGGTCAGACCCCATAATCACAATACGATCCGCTAACATAGCCGCTTCTTCAATATTATGCGTCACCAGCAGAATACCGTTTGTATTCGTCTTTTTTTCTTTCCACAGAGCTAATAAATCGGACTTTAAATTCTCTGCGGTCAAGACATCCAGCGCGGAAAAAGGTTCATCCATCAACAAGATATCGGGGTTAACCACCAGCGCACGTGCAAATCCAACCCGTTGGCGCATACCTCCGGACAACTCTTTTGGAAAAGCGGATTCAAAACCATCCAAACCAATAATATCGATCGTCTCAATCGCACGCGCGCGTCGATTTTTACGTGAAACGCCTTGCGCTTCTAAGCCTAATTCCACATTTTCTAATACGGTTAACCAAGGCATCAACGCAAATGATTGAAAAACCATCGCAATACCAGGAACCGGTTGCACCACAGGCTGGTTGCGATAAACGACCCGACCACTGGTAGGCGCGACTAACCCAGCAATAATACGCAATAACGTCGATTTTCCAGAGCCCGACTTGCCCAACAATGCGACAATTTCGCCTTTATGCATTTTAAAATTGACATCATCCAACACCAGTAAATCTTGTGCAGCCGATTTTTTATACGTTTTACGAAGATGTTCCATCTCAAGAATTAGTTCTGTCCTAAGACCCTCCTCAATTAAAATTGTATCGATCTTGCGCTAGACGATACAATGGCCTCCAAATAAGATGATTAAACACCAACACGTAAAGACACATCACGGATGTTCCTAACGCTATTTTCGGAAAATTACCCAGCATAGCATTCGCTTGGATATAAGCACCCAAACCGGTAGCATTTAAATGAGTGTTTCCCCAACTCACCGCCTCAGCCACAATACTTGCATTCCAAGCTCCGCCGGCCGCAGTGATAGCACCCGTAATATAAAAGGGGAAAATCCCAGGCAACGCCAAGCGACGCCACCATTGCCATCCCGTCACCCCAAAATTATCGGCAACTAAACATAAATCTTGCGGCAGTAAGGATGCGCCGGCAATAACATTGAATAAAATGTACCATTGTGTGCCCAAAATCATTAAGGGCGTTAGCCAAATTTCGCTGTTCAAATGAAATCGCATAATCGCGATAACAAATAGAGGGTAAAACAAATTAGCAGGAAACGCTGCCACAAATTGAATAGTAGGCTGCAATTTTTGCGCTACTCGAGGACGCTGTCCGATCCAAACGCCGACCGGGATCCAAATCAACGAACTTAACACAATCAGTAAAATCACTCTAGCGCCTGTAATCGCCCCCAATAACAACACATGCCCGATTTCGGATATATCCAAAGCCGTGTAGATGTAACAACTCAAATAATATCCGCCTATCCCCAACGCCAAGAAAATGATTATCGACCCTGCCCTACCCCAATGGTGTGTTTTTTTAGGCTTCGCCTGCACAACCGGATGCGATCGATTCCAACGTAACCAGCGGCCATTGATAAACCTATCTTTCACTTCATACACACCGAATTCGAGACGCGACATTAAGGGACTCAAGCGAATCAAATCAATTAACCAAGACTGATACTCTTCCTCATCTGCAGATTGAGACATTTTAAACCGCTCCGACCAAGCAATAAGTGGTCGAAATAAAATTTGGTCATATAAGAAAATGACGATAAGCATGGTTACGATAGCATAAAACAAACTTTGGATATTGTGCTGCTCTATTGCCAATGCGATATAGGATCCAATACCTGGTAACCGAATATCTTGATGCCCCACCACAATGGCTTCTGATAACACCACAAAAAACCAACTCGCGGACATCGAAATCATCATATTCCATAACAATCCCGACATCGCACAGGGCACTTCCACTTTCCAAAAATATTGCCAAGACGATAACTGAAACACCGCCGCCATTTCCTTTAAATCGTTCGGGACTGTTTTCAACGATTGGTAAAAACTGAACGTGATATTCCATACCTGCGACACAAATACCGCAAAAATAGAGGCACATTCAGGTCCCAATAAACTTCCCGGAAACAGCCGAATAAACCCGACCACGGTTATCGCCAAAAAACTCAACACCGGAACCGATTGTAAAATATCAATCGCCGGAATAATGATTTGTTCGGCACGACGGTTTTTAGCGGCTATGGTCCCGACAATCAGCGAAAATACAATCGATAAGAATAACGCTACGAACAAACGTAAGATGGTGCGCAATGCATAACCAGGGAGATTGCCTGGCGCTAATGAAATAAACAACGGCTCGCCCACAGAGTAAGGCTTAGCCATTTGTTGGCTCGTCCAACCCAGGAAAAATAAGATAGCTACCAATAAAAACAATAAGAGCCAATCCCATCGATTCATCAATCGACCCACATGGCCTAGTTTATCAAAATAAACTCGATTTTGATTCATGCTGTGACTCCAAGTGCTCGTTCAATGGCACCAGACTAACAAAAATAGCCATCTTCTGTGTATATCGCGAAGCAATCCAGAATTCAAAGCACATGCCCCTTGATTGCCTGGAAATAATCGCAATCACGTTTTTAGAACTTAACTTAGTGCCCTAGGGCCTTCCGCCAATACAAAGCACATGTTACCATAAAAACTGCAGCACATACTGTTCAGGAAGACTATGCGCATGGACCGCACCATTCAAAAAACAATTTTAATATCCTGGTCACACAGGCTTCGTACCCTTTGGATAAGTTTACTGTGCCTCACTGTTCTATCTCCGGCTGTCGCTGATACCAAAGACGTTAAGCTAGCCGTTTGGGCAAATGAAGCTATTGTCTCAGCTTACACTTTTAACGATACAAATTTATTACAGCGCCAAAAGGAGATCGCTCAATATTTTACAGCACAGGGATGGATTAATTTTTCCAAAGCGATGGCAACGGCCAAATTAAAAGAATCTGTTCAACAAAACCATTATACGGTTTCAGCAGTTGCTCTGCTACCACCCACAGTTAAACAACTGAATCCCAAAGGGGAATGGCAAGCGACCATGCCCTTGCTGGTGTTATATAAAAATCCAAAGTATCAACAAAAACAAACACTAAATGTTGTCATCACTTTTATTCTAACGACACCTAGCGTCGGTGTGCGCGGATTCGCACTCTCTAGTTTTAATTCAACCGTCACAACACCGGCTTGTCGCTGCGAGAGTCAACATGGAACCAAAACCATTGTATAAACAGGCGCATTCTCTTTCCCATACGGCACTGCATGCCGCCCATAACGCATTGGGGGCAAAAATGGTTGATTTCCATGGGTGGTACATGCCTTTGCATTATGGATCGCAACTCCAAGAGCATCAGCAAGTCCGTCAACATACCGGCTTGTTTGATGTCTCACATATGACAATTATCGATATACTGGGGAGCGGTGCACGATCCTTTTTGCGTCATTTACTCACCGCAGATATGGATAAACTGCCCAACACAGGCCGGGCTTTATATAGCTGTATGTGTAACGATCAGGGTGGTGTGATTGATGATTTGATTGTGTATCAACGCACTTCCAGTCTTTATCGCATTATTTTAAATTCAGCGACACGGACACGCGATTTAGCGTGGATTCGCGAACAGGTCAAAGCTTACAAAGTAGACATTCATGAACGTGCCGATTTAGCAATGATTGCAATACAAGGACCTAACGCTATTAGTCAATCCTTGAGCGTGCTCACAACGACCGTAGCAGATGCTGTTTCTAAACTCGAAGCATTTGCGTATATTGAACTGGAGGATCTCTTCATCGCACGCACCGGTTATACTGGCGAAGATGGGTTGGAAATTATCGCCCCTCCTGCTCACATTATATCCCTATGGCAAGCGCTTATAAACACAGGCATACAACCGTGTGGATTAGCTGCAAGAGATACGTTGCGAATAGAAGCCGGATTATTGCTCTATGGCCAAGATATGGATGAATCCATCACTCCTTTAGAATCGAGTTTAGGATGGACCATCGCTTGGGATCCGACTGATCGTGATTTTATTGGTCGTAAGTCGCTTGAGTCTCAACGAGAACAAGGAACACACCATAGATTAGTCGGCATCACCTTACAAGGCAAAGGAATGTTGCGCAGCGGGCAACGCGTCATCATTGAAGGGTTCCCCGATGGCATCATCACCAGTGGTACGTTTTCTCCGATCCTCGGTCAATCCATAGGATTTGCGCGCGTCCCTCGAGAAACACCGGATACAGTAGAAGTTGAAATTCGAGATAAACATTTATATGCAACCGTTGGCAACATTAAATTTATCAAGAAAGGACACGCATCATGAGTCATTTACGTTATACCGCTACCCATGAGTGGTTAAAAATAGAAGACGAAACCATGTGTATGGGCATTACTGATCACGCTCAAGGATTGCTCGGAGATATGGTCTACATTGAATTGCCTGCAATTGGCACAGAAGTACGTATAGGGGATGAAATAGGCGTCTTAGAATCGGTCAAAGCAGCATCCGAAATTTATGCCC
>CANNJG010000103.1 GCA_947504795.1 Legionellaceae bacterium | reverse complement strand
ACAATAATACTCCGACCTTCGGGCGTTTCATCGGCTAAAGAAGCAAGTTGAGCAGCTTGAACTAGCTTGATAATGGGAACGCCGTCTGCTGGAATGAAGGCTACGGCTTGGCGATTTCCCAAAGTTATAGTTCCCGTTTTATCTAGCAATAAAACATCCACATCGCCAGCCGCTTCAACAGCACGTCCTGACATCGCAATCACATTGGCTTGGATCATTCTATCCATGCCAGCGATCCCAATCGCAGATAAGAGACCGCCAATAGTAGTGGGTGCCAAACAAACAAATAAAGCGACCAAGGTTGTAATTGTTACGATTTGACCCACTTGCGTTGTATGAACCACATAGATTGAAAAGCACAACAGCGTGACACAGACTAATAGAAAAATTAGGGTGAGTGCCGATAATAAGATAGTCAAAGCCAATTCATTCGGTGTTTTTTTTCGTTTTGCACCTTCGACGAGGGCAATCATTTTATCTAAAAAGGTTTCACCCGGATTTGAACTAATTTGAATAATTAACCAATCAGAAATGATTTGTGTACCACCCGTAACTGAACTCCGATCCCCACCCGACTCGCGGATGACTGGCGCGCTTTCGCCAGTAATAGCAGCTTCATTCACCGAAGCAATCCCCTCCACTACTTCGCCATCACTGGGAATAAAATCACCTGCTTCGATTAAAACCCAATCACCTTTTCTTAATTGCTCCGAAGAGACTAACGTTATCTTACTCTTCAAAGTCGGTTTAGCGATTTTTTTTGCCATCAAATCATCCCGTGTACGGCGCAAAGTTTGTGCCTGCGCCTTGCCGCGACCTTCTGCTAAACTTTCCGCAAAATTGGAAAAAAACAAAGTCAGCCACAACCAAAAATTAATGATGGCACTATAGATTATTGGTGCTTCTCGGCTCGTTAAGAACGTTTGGATTAATAACCATAAGGTGATAATAGACCCGACGTATACCGTGAACATAACCGGTGACTTTAGTTGCTGTCGGGGGGTTAATTTAGTGATAGCCGTTATCAGTGCGCCCCCTATAATCGCCCCAGACCAAACACCTTGCTTGTGATCAGCCAGCATGATTAACCCAACTTTGTAATTGTTCAACAATCGGACCCAAGGCTAAAACTGGTAAGAAGGATAACGCCCCTAAAATTACAATGATGCTTAACAACAACACTAAAAATAAAGGTGAGTGCGTCTGCAAGCTGCCCACACTGCTTGATGCTGGTTTTTTTTGGCCTAAAGATCCTGCAATGGCTAATAAAGGAATGGCGTGCCAATAACGCCCCAATACCATCACAATACTGCCTAGGATTAAAAACACTGGATTCGCCGCATTTAAGCCTGCAAAGGCACTACCATTGTTATTCATCATAGATGTCATCGCGTATAACGCTTCGGTCAACCCATGAATCCCAGGATAAGTAATCGCTTTTTTTCCTGACGGTAAGGTAATTGCAATAGCCGTCGAAAGCAGCACAACGAGAGGCATTAGTAACACCGCAACGGAGGCCATTTTCATTTCAAACGCTTCAATTTTTTTTCCTAAATACATGGGGCTGCGCCCTACCATCAATCCACCAATAAATACGGTAATGATAACGATGACCAACATCCCATACAAACCGGATCCCACCCCGCCAAAAATGACCTCACCTAATTGCATAAACCACAAAGGTATACAGCCGCCAATTGGCGTATAGGAATCTAACATCGCATTCATCGATCCATTAGCACTCGCAGTGGTCGCTACTGCCCACAATGCTGAGCCTAGAACACCAAAACGAACTTCTTTTCCCTCCATATTTCCTCCTTGAATACCCAAGGTTTGTAATAGAGGTTGCGCATGTTGTTCTGCTAACCATTCACCAGACATGCCGGCCAATAGACAAATTAGCATCAAACCGAGTAAAGCTAATCCTTGTTTTCGATCCTTCACTAACAGTCCAAAAGTGTAGGTTAACCCCGCAGGAATCAATAAAATAGCCAGTAATTCAAAAAAATTGGTGAGTGCCGTAGGATTTTCAAAGGGATGCGCCGCATTGGCACCAAAAAATCCGCCACCATTGCTGCCTAATTGTTTAATCGCGACTTGAGAGGCCACCGGTCCCATCGGAATTATTTGAACTTGTGGTGTGGTTGAAGATGCCATGAATGCTTGCAACGGCTTCACTCGTTGATTTTCATGCAGTGTTTGAATCACGCCTTGAGACATTAAAAAAATCCCTAATAATAGGGATAAAGGTAACAAAATGTAGAGAATACCGCGGACAACATCCACCCAATAGTTCCCTAAATGAGACTCACCGTTACTTGCTAAACCACGAATAAACGCCATCAATAAGGCTATGCCTGTCGCAGCAGAGATGAAGTTTTGACTCGTTAACGCTAACATTTGGGTTAAATAGCTCAACGTCGTCTCCCCGGCATACGCTTGCCAATTAGTATTGGTTACAAAACTCACGGCGGTATTCAAGGCGACCAAGGGCTCAACACTTCCCATATGCTGAGGATTAAAGGGCAGCGCTCCTTGAAACCGTTGCAGCGCGTACACCAACACAATACCTAAGCCATTTAAGCATAACATAGCCGACAGATACTGCTTCCAATTCATAGTGTGTTGCGCATCTATCCCACTGAGGCGGTAGAGCCCCCGCTCCAAGGGCTTTAATTTCCCTATTACCGGCAAACACTCCCCCTGATAGATACGTGCCATATACCATCCTAAGGGTTTCACTAGACTCAATAGGATCAAAAAAAACAAGCCTATTTGTAACCATCCGTTCCAGGACATCATTAAAAATATTCCGGTTTAAATAAGACCCATAACAAATAGATAATTAACCCACCTGTCACCCCGCCACACACCCAATAAGTTATCATTTTCGTAATCCTTCATAAAATTGAATCAGGCCAAAGCAGCTAACAAAAAAAACAGCGACGCTGCATACAATAACGAGATCCAGCATCGTTCATCTCTCCCAATTCCATCGAGGATAATCGGTAAATACACCATCGATTCCCCAAGAGCGATATTTTGCCATCAACGAATATTGATTGACCATATAGACGTACACAAAAAACCCCTGCTGTTTTAGATACGCCACTCGTTTCGGACTCACCAAACGTCGACTGAGATGAACCGACACACACCCTAACGCTTTAGCTTGTTCAAGGGCACCTAACGTCCACTTTTCTAGCAACCATCCCAGGGGTAGGGACGTGAATTGTTGGCGACATAGACTTAATACTTCTGGATAAAAACTCGACACAAGCGGTAATGCTTGATCCGCAGGCCATATCTTTTTTATCTGCTCGACGACCGCATGTGTCACTGCTTGATTGAGTTCTAGGTGGCCTTTAATTTCAATATTTGCCTGCATTTGATGTTCTAGCAACCAATGCAGCGTTTCACTTAAGGTGGGAATCTTCACCCCTTTAAAGCATGGCGCAAACCAAGAGCCAGCGTCTAAACTCCGAATATAATCGGCATTCATTCGCCAAATCTCACCCGAGCCATTGGTCGTACGCCGCAATAAATCATCATGAAAAATAAAAAGCTCACCATCTGCACTTAATGCCACATCAAACTCAACTACACGACAGCCATAGTCATAGGCTGTTGCGAAGCTCTCTATCGTATTCTCAGGTGCCAACATGGCTGCACCACGGTGACCAATAATGGGGCCGATGCGCATCGACTATCTCCGAGACGAGGGCTGAAAAATAAAATTATCCAGCGTCAACGGCACACTACGCTCTCTAGGTGCTAACATCATAGACATCGCAATTTTTGTTAATCCTCGCGCCATAGTTATCTCCCTGGTCTTATCATGATGCTAATCTCTATGCTAACATAGAATAATCTAATCCTACTATTGAGAAGACCGATGGTTACAACCCTGTCATTTGAGCCTAACCAACAATCAACCGAGGATATTTTAGACTACGCTCTCAAGCATCGCTTTGGCGATATTCACTGCCGAGTCGATCCCCGCACCGGTATGAAGGCGATTATCGCGATTCACAGTACAAAACTGGGACCTGCACTAGGTGGGTGCCGTTTTATCGAATATTCAGATACCAATTTAGCATTTTTGGATGTGATGCGTTTGGCGCGCGGGATGAGTTATAAATCGGCCATTGCGGGGCTGCCATTGGGCGGAGGAAAAGCCGTTGTTATTAAACCATCCCATCCTTTTGATCGAGAAGCGTATTTTCACGCTTTTGGAGAATTTGTCGATTCATTGGGCGGACAGTATATTACGGCCCTAGATAGCGGTGCCCAATTAAGTGATATGGATATTATCGGGCAACATACAGCCTACGTTGCGAGTTTATCGCGCGACGATGGGGATCCATCCATTGCCACGGCTGTCGGCATTTTACGTGGCATTGAAGCCGCAGTCGCTTTTCAAAAAAATCGTTCGGATCTAGAGGGTATGACTGTCGCTATTCAAGGCTTAGGGCACGTTGGCTGTTTATTAGCTCGCTCTTTGCATGAACGCGGTGCAAAACTGATTGTCACCGACTGCAATGAACAATTACGCCAACAAGCAGCAGCAGAGTTTAATGCTAAAACTGTAGCACCAGAGGATATTCATAAAGTCCCTTGTGATGTGTATGCGCCTTGCGCACTAGGGGCAATTATAAACGACCGAACCATCAACGAATTACAAACCTCCATTATTGCTGGTTGTGCGAATAACCAACTGGCGCATCCTTATCACGGCCAATTACTCCATGACAAAGGTATTTTATACGCGCCCGATTATGTGATTAACTCCGGGGGGGTGATTTTTGCCTGCGCGAAATACTACCGCTCTTCTCAGAGTGACGTGAACCGACAGTTGGATAAGATCAGTCAGTCATTAACTGAAATATTCGTCCGTTCTAAACAACAGAATAAACCGACCAGTCAAATTGCAGATGCGATGGCTGAAGACCTATTGATGGAATAATTCCGTGAGGCAACTCAACATGACACAAGACCTGTATGACTATCTTTTACAGGTCTCGCTCCGCGAACACCCTGTATTGCGCGAATTACGCGATGATACAGCTAGTATGATGTTGCACATCATGCAAATTCCACCCGAGCAAGCGCAATTCATGCAACTGCTATTGCGCCTCATTAACGCTAAAAAAGTATTAGAATTAGGCACGTTTGCCGGCTATTCAGCACTCGCTATGGCGCTCGCTTTACCCGACGAGGGCCGTATTATTACCTGTGATAAAAACAAGGAATGGACTGCCAACGCCCCTCATTATTGGAAAAAAGCGCAGCAAGATCACAAAATAGAATTACGTTTGGGACCTGCTTTAGATACACTAGACACCTTGATAACTGACGGCAACGCACAAACATTTGATTTTATTTTTATCGATGCCGACAAAACAAATTATATTAATTACTACGAACAAGCGTTGCAGTTGATTCGTCCTAGTGGACTGATTGCTATAGATAATGTATTTTGGAGTGGCGATGTTATCGATACAACCGTCACTAATGCCCAGACCCGCGAGATTCGACGCTTGAATACCCATATTCAACAAGATAATCGTGTAGAAGTCAGCTTATTGGCGATTGCCGATGGCTTGTTTTTAATACAACCAAAGCGTGAGTCCTGTTAGCAGGTCATATGCTAACGTTTATTCTGTGAGCGAGTAAACCGCATGGGAGCGGAACACGTCGATTTATAGCCACAGAAAGAAGTTAGGGTACAACCGACCGCACAGACGCTTATAACTCAAAAGGCATAACATGGATAAGTTTGCAAATCCCTGTGGATTAAACGGTTTCGCATTTCTGGAGTTCTCAGCGCCTAATCCCAACGTTTTACACCAACAATTTACAGCAATGGGCTTTACGCATACGGCCACCCATCAATCTGCAGATATTTATCTGTATCAACAAGGGAATATTGATTTTATCGTCAATGCAACATCGCATTCTCAAGCGGAAGAACATGCCAAATGCCATGGCGCTGGTGCCTGCGCGATGGGTTTTCGAGTCAAAGATGCACAAAAAGCTTACGCATATGCCCTGCAAAAAGAGGCCGAAGCGTTTATTGACAACGGCAATCCTTGTCATGGATTATTAGGTATTCTTGGTATTGGCCAATCGGTTATCTATTTTGTTGAAGACAAGCTACCCTTTGCCGAGCATTGGAATTATCACAACCACCATCATGCGGCAACTCAAGCGAATTTAGTAAACATTGATCATCTGACGCATAATGTCTACCGTGGTCATATGGATAAATGGGCCGAATTTTACGCTAAGCTGTTTAGTTTTAGAGAAATTCGCTACTTTGATATCAAGGGTCAATTAACCGGCCTAAGAAGCCGCGCATTAAGTAGTCCCTGTAATTTAATTAAAATCCCTTTAAACGAATCTAAAGATGATGTGTCGCAAATTGAAGAATTTTTACATGACTACCACGGGGAAGGCATTCAGCATATTGCGCTTTCAACCGAAAATATCTATCACTCCGTTCACGAATTAAGACAACAGAAAGTGAATTTTTTGGATGTTCCAGATGCCTACTACGAAACGATTGAGACACGAATTCCTTGGCATACAGAGCCCTTAGAGGACTTAAAAGTAGAACGTATACTAGTCGATGGGGAGCGCGAGCCACAACACGGTT
>CANNJG010000102.1 GCA_947504795.1 Legionellaceae bacterium | reverse complement strand
TTTGCTTCTCAGCAGAATAACCTACGTCCCGCTGCTTGTCAGCGGGATCCAGTATTCTATAAGCATCGCTGGATCCCGTGCATAAAGCACGGGACGTAGCGAGCGGCGTGCGGTATAGCAGAATAATCTACGTCGTTTGCTTCTCAGCAGAATAATCTACGTCCCGCTGCTTGTCAGCGGAAGACCAACCAGGTCAAAGTATGCTACACTGCTTCAATTTAACGGTATTCTAGCCCTATGACACAGTATTGTGGGTACATTGCATTAATCGGTCGTCCCAATGTGGGGAAGTCCACGCTTATGAATCGAATTTTGGATCATAAGATCAGTATTACGTCGCGTAAACCGCAAACCACACGCCACAGTATTGTTGGGGTGCGTACAGAAGAGGCGTATCAATTTGTTTATGTCGATACTCCTGGGATTCACCAGGGTGTGAAGAAAGCGATGAACCGAATGATGAATAAAACTGCTATCCGTGTGCTCAATGATGTGGATGTGATTGTTTGGCTCATTGATGGCTTGCATTGGAAACCAGAAGATGAGTATGTTTTATCCTTAGTTACTGCAGCGAACGTGCCTTGTGTGTTAGTGATAAATAAAGTGGATACAGTGCCCGACAAATTGCAGCTGTTGCCCTGGATGGAACGTATGGCCGCGCGTCACGCTTTTGCCGCGATAATTCCGTTATCTGCGAAAACAGGAATTCAAGTCGATACGTTACACAAACAATTGCAAACATTTTTACCCGAATCACCGCACTTATTTCCCGACGACCAATTGACCGATCGATCTTTGACATTTCTGTGCGCTGAATTACTACGAGAAAAAATATTTCGACGCTGTGGCGATGAGCTTCCTTATGCAACCACGGTCATCATCGAGTCGTATAAAGATACAGGTCAATTGGTACGCGTAGATGCATTGGTGTTGGTGGATAGAGAAAGCCACAAACGCATGATTATTGGGGATAAAGGCACAAAACTTAAAGAAATGGCGACACAAGCACGTCTGGATATGGAAGAATTGATTGGTAAAAAAGTCTTCTTACAATGTTGGTGCAAAGTCAAATCAGGGTGGTCAGATAACGATAAAATATTACACGAATTAGGATATGACTCATAAACGACCTGTCACTGAGGACGCTGTCTGGGTGATTCATAAAGTTTGGTCTGGTGACACATCGGCACGTGTATGGTTTTTTACGCGCGATTTGGGATTGGTTCAGGCGTTATATAAAGGCGGCCGCACCCCTAAAAAGCAATACTTATTGCAACCGTTCACCCCGCTATGGGCAGATTTTACAGAACGTCAGAACTGGTATTATATACAAAAAATTGAAATCGCCGCGGTAGCCGCACCGCTCAAGCAGCGCCATTTATACGCAGCGCTGTATTTGAATGAATTATTATATTTAACCCTGCAA
The DNA here is from genome assembly GCA_947504795.1 of Legionellaceae bacterium. Lineage (GTDB taxonomy): Bacteria > Pseudomonadota > Gammaproteobacteria > Legionellales > Legionellaceae. The sequence goes on along the minus strand of CANNJG010000102.1, from coordinate 5,272 downwards.
CCCCTCGATGCGTATCCGCAACTTTTTGACGGGTATGTGGATACGCTTGGTGCGCTCAGTGAACCTTTGACAGTAGGAGAGCTAGAAGCAGCGCTTCGACGTTTTGAATGGTGTTTATTGGTGTCATTGGGATATGGTATTGATTTAACCCACGATGCGTGCACGACGTTACCCATTGAGGCGACGACGTCCTACCAAGTTGTTCCTGGACAGGGCCTTGTTGCAAGACAGCAGGGTATGTGTGGGGCGCATTTATTAGCCCTAGCTAGGGATGAATTGACCGATCCGTTGGTATTAAAAACCGCGAAGCAGTTGATGCGGCAATTAATCGATCCGTGTCTGGGGGGAAAAGAAATCAAGACGCGCAAGATGTTTAAGTCGACATTTCACTCGTAACTCTCAAAATTTCTGCGATGGTGGTGTCTCCTTCGAGAACCCGTCTGAATCCATCTTGACGAATACTTAATGTTTTAGGGCGAAGGTAAGTTTCCATGGTTTGGTAGCTTTCATGATGATGGATCATGCTGCGAAAGGTATCGTCAACCATAATGAGCTCATAAATTCCGGTTCGACCTTTATAGCCATTAAAGTTACAGTGATCACAGCCTTTTGGGTGATAAATGAATGTTTCGTGTGTGCCGGTGAAGTTGAGGAGATCCCGTTCATGCGGCGTCATGGGATGCGGTTCTTTACAATGTGGACATAACATCCGGACTAACCGCTGTGCTAATAATCCAATGATACTTGAGGAAATGAGAAAAGACTCGACGCCCATATCTTGCAAGCGTGTAATAGCACCTAGGGCGCTGTTGGTATGCAAAGTGGATAATACTAAATGTCCGGTAAGACTGGCTTGAACCGCAATTTCGGCGGTTTCTAGATCGCGTATTTCACCAATCATCACAATATCAGGATCTTGTCGTAGAATCGCGCGTAGACCTTTGGCAAACGACATCTCAACTTTGTTGTTCACCTGGGTTTGGCCGATGCCAGGCAAATCATATTCAATCGGATCTTCAATAGTTAGAATATTGCGACTGACTTGATTTAATTCCCTTAACATCGCATACAAAGAAGTGGTTTTTCCGGAGCCGGTCGGGCCGGTCACTAACAAAATACCGTATGGTTGTGCAATCAGTGAGCGGGTTTGTTCTAGAGTATGCGCGGGCATTCCTAAAATATTCAAATCGAGTTGCGCAGATTGCTGATCTAAGATCCGTAATACAATGCGTTCACCGTGATTTGATGGCAGCGTGGAGACACGAACGTCGATATTGTGGCCACCAAGTCGAAGCGAAATGCGACCATCTTGCGGGATACGTTTTTCAGCGATATCTAATTTTGCCATAACTTTTACCCGAGAAATGACTAAAGGGGCTATCATCCGTTGGATTTCAAGGATTTCTTGCAAGACGCCATCGATACGATTGCGGACTAGGATGCGATCTTCATAGGTCTCAATATGGATATCAGACGCTTTTTGTTTGATGGCTTGCGTAAAAAGCGCATTAATCAAACGAATAATGGGCGCATCGTCTTGGGTGTCGAGCAAATCTTCACTGCTGGGAAATTGTCCGGCTAATTTCAATAAATCCAGATCTTCTTCCATGCCTTCTGCGGCGTCGATGATCGACGAATCTGACTGATACACTTGCGCTAAATGCTGTTGAAATTCAGTGGGGGTAACGGCGTGTAATTGCAAGGGTTTGTCTAATAAGCGCTTGACTTCGGTGAGAGCGGCCAGCGAGGCGGTTTCTGGTAAGTAGTAAACGCTGGCAGTGGGGCTTTCAGCGGCATCTGTGACAACAATGCCGTGTTTTTTGGCAAAGAGATAGGGAACACGTTTATACTTCTCTGTACTGGGTTGTTCCATGCTCACCCCTTCATTTCGCTTGCCTTAACCTTCGTTTGAGCGTGGCAGAAGGGTTTGGGTAATTTGGATTGATGCCATGCTGGCGCAACGGTATTGGTATCGGTTTTATTGTATTCTTCTTGATACCGCGCGATATCCAATTGATCTTGACGCATATGGTTATATTTACTTCCGGTAACATCTAAGCCTTCGGCTTCTGTTCGCAGGATATGTGGGCGAATAAACACCATCAGTACTTTCTTGGCACGTGTCGAAATATCGCGTTGAAATAGGCGTCCAATGCCTGGGATATCCCCGAGGATGGGCAAGCGATCATCGTCATTGGTAATGCTATCTTGTGCTAATCCACCTAACACAATAATGTCTCCGGTTTGGACATGGACTGAGGTGACGATAGCTGAGATATTGAAAACTGGGTAGGTGTTGATATTAATAGCATCTTGGCTGACCAACGTATCGTTTCCTTGGTCGATTTGCATTTGAATACCGCGACCGTGGGTAATCTGTGGGCGCACGTATAGATGGAGGGCGACATTCACGCGATCATAGTTGGTATAGGGGCTTGCAGTGGCGGTACCGCTGGCGTTATTCGGATAGGAAGACGATGCGACGGATACCTGTTTACCTATCAGGATTTTGGCTTGATGATTATCTAACACTACGACGGAGGGTGTTGATAAGATATTGGCTTTGTGGCGTCGAGCCAACGCATAAATTTGCGCTTCAAATTGATTAATTGAGGTTTTGGAGTTGAGAACAGCAAAACCTGGTTTAAAGGTGGAGTCATCTTTGGTTTTTTTATCGATGCTACCCCATTCTACCCCTAAGTCTTTAAAATCCGTTTCATCAATTTCTGCGATCAGCGCTTCAATTAAGAGTTGAGCGGGTTTGATATCCAACTGATTAATCACTGATTTTAGCATCCGAATGAGCGCTGCAGGCCCATTGATAATCACCGAATTGGTGTTGGGTTCAGCAATAATTTGAATATTGGGTTTTGTAGATCCCTCATTTTGAGTGGAATTAGCAGAAGTGCCTTTAGCGTTGGGCATAGAATTGGTTTGTGTAACTGGGGTTTGGTTGGAAATATCACTTGGATTTAAGTTCATCATACTCGAAGCAGGGTTCGTGCTATCTAGGGGCGGCGCTGTGACCGTTCCTATCGTGGTTCCAACAACACCACTAAAGCTTGCTTGCGCGATCCCGGCTAGAATTGGGACCAAATCCTCGGCACGTAAATAATTAAGATAGATAACCTGGGTATTGTTACTGGTTGAATTTGGGCTTTGTTTATCGAGTTGGAGAATCAGTAAGCGAATGCGAATTCTATCCGTTTTACTCCCACTGATTAAAATCGAATTGCCCCGATCATCGGCGGCAAGCATGGTTTGATTGCTTTTGTGTTGATTAGTTTGGGTGAGTAAGAGATCCTTTAGCGTAGCGACCACATCCATCGCAAGCGCGTGGCGCAGCGGGACAATATCGATGCCATTGGCAGCTGAACTATCGACTTGGCTAATGATGTCTGCTAACTGTTGAATATTCGAGGCCCGTCCAGACAATATGAGCATATTGGATGGCGTGTAGGCTGAAACCGAGCTCCATTGCGGCATGAGTGGGCGTAATACAGGGACCAATTGTTCGGCAGGGACGTACTGTACGGGTATCACTTGCACAAGCATATCGTCGCTGAGCGCGGGGTGTTTGTTGTCTAGCATCATCCCAGAGGTCGTGCGCGCATCCATGTTAGGTAATATTTTCACAACATCGCCACTGGGAATAGCCGCATATCCAGAGACCTGGAGCATGGATAAAAATACCGCGTAGAGCTCTTTATCGGTAATAGGCGTGCTGGAAACGATTGAAATTTTACCGATGACGCGCGGGTCGACTACAAAATTTTTCTTGGTAATACGTGAAACTTCGGCAATAACTGCGCGAATATCCGCGGATCTCAAATTCCAAATTTTAGTATCCGAAGGTTTAGGCGGCGACATTGTATCCGGTTGAACGGGCGTAGGGGAGGCGAGATCCTCTGGAATTGCTACACAAGGAATCAATAATGCTACTATTAATACAGCTATGGCTCTCATCAAACAACCTAAGGAAACAGGATGACTACATGATAACGCAGTGTTATTGTATTGGAAAGTTTTAGTCCTGGTGAATGCAGAATGAGGGTGTCCCCTTCTGTCTGGACACCCTCGAAAAATGCTACATAGCGATTCGTGGAATCTTATCCCGAACCTGATATAAGAACGCCAAATCAATGTCTGCATAAGCGATAGGCGATGCTGGGTTAATGACTTGATCTAAGATGGTTCCCCAAGGATCGACAATCATCGCGTGCCCGAAGGTTTGTCTGCCGGTATCATGGGTACCCCCCTGGCATGCGCCGACCATATAGCAAAAACTATCTAATGCTCGACATCGGATTAAGGTTTCCCAATGGGCTTGTCCGGTGGTTAGGGTAAAGGCAGCGGGAATGGCTATGATTTCTGCGCCGCGGGAGGCGAGTTCGATACAGTGGGTGGGAAAGCGGATATCAAAACACACACACACGCCTAATTTGCCGACAGGGGTATCGACTACGGTCAGGTGCTGCCCGGGTTGAGTCGTTGCTGATTCTTGATAAGATTCGTGCGCGGATAGTTGGGCATCAAATAAGTGAATCTTATCATAGCGCGCAACTTGGTTGCCTTGATTGTCAAATATCAAACAAGCCGCTCTGAATTTATGCGGATGGTCTCCCCTGAGTGGAAGTGTCCCGCCCACAATCCAGAGGTTATATTTCAGGGCTATATCCGCTAGGAAATCTTGAATTTTGCCAGCGCCGGGTTGTTCTTTTAGGAGGAGGATATGCGACGGATCTTGTCCGAAACAAGCAAACATTTCGGGTAGCACAACAAGTTGCGCGCCTTTATCAGCGGCGTCGGCAATCAAACCTGCGAGTGTGGCTAAATTATCATCAATAACTCGAGTGGAGCACAGTTGAATCGCTGCAATTTTGTTCATTATACAATCGGATGAGGTATAAAATGGTGGCTATGGGTGGACTCGAACCACCGACCTCAGCATTATGAGTGCCGCGCTCTAACCGGCTGAGCTACATAGCCTGAAGGGCGTGATTCTCGCGTTTTTGGGCAATGATGTCAAGCGCTAGGTTAAAAAACCAGAGCTGTCCGATTAAAAAAGAGCACGTCTTTACAGCGATAAAACCTAAGAACGCCTTCTCCCGATGTTGGGAGGAGGTGATTTTTAATTTATGGCCAGCAATTCCCGCTATTAAAAAATCTCTAGTAAAATAGGGGGTTTTGGGTGCATTTGAAAAAAAGATTTCGTAAACTATGCGCAACAGTTCAGTAAGAACACCTTCTCCCATTGATGGGAGAAGGTGCC
>CANNJG010000101.1 GCA_947504795.1 Legionellaceae bacterium | reverse complement strand
TTCCGATCTGGTAACGATACCCATTGATCGTTTTGGCACTCAAAAACAGACGTTCGACAATAGTTTGCACCGATATGCCGCGTGTGATCATCAACATCACTTGCATTTCACGTTCGGATAATTCATCAAAAGGAGATTCTTGATTAGTTTGCAAACTATTCAGCGCCATTTTTTGAGCAATCTCAGGACTTAAAAAATGCTCACCTTGATAAACTTTACGAATCGCTGACGTTAAATCTTGTGAACCCGATTCTTTAGTAAGATATCCCATCGCACCTAACTGTAAAATGCGACTGGGTAAAGAATCGTTGGATAATGCCGTGACAGCGATGACTTTTACTTCAGGATGGGATTTTTGTAAGCGTCGGGTTACTTCCCATCCATCAATTCCTGGCATCTTCATATCTAAGAGGACAACATCGGGTTTGTGGGCCCGAATAAACTCTAAGGCACGCTCGCCATTCTCAGCTTCACCTATAACCTCAATGTCATGAACATCGTCTAATAAGCGTCGAATACCCATTCGCACCAATGCATGGTCATCTACAATGAGTACATTAATCAAACGATACCCCTTTAAATAGGACAATAAATACAAATAATGGAACCATCTTAGCAAGAGTCATCGTAATTTACAAGACACGTTATGAGAATGCCAACCGTGCGCTAGCATGCATGAATATGAATGCTAGGGTTTCCTTGTTCAACACTAAATAACGGCGGAAATTCCCCCAATGACTTTGCTTGCTGGATGATCTCACGCAAGTCATTACGCACCATCGCATATAGTTGTTGATAGTCTCTAATCACAAAGTAGGTTGTCTGTAGCTGATCAATCCGATAGGGGGTGCGGAACACCACCAACGGGTCAAATAGGACGCGTAACGGTAATTGACTCTCAAGACTATAGACCGTTTCAGTCACTGACGATAAAATACCGCCGCCATAAACGCGCAACCCTTCAGCGGTTTCTATTAATCCAAACTCTACCGTAAACCAAAAAAGACGTTGTAATAAAGGCCAATCGGTTTCAGGAAAGGTTAAAACGAGTTGCGCATAAGATTGGATAAAATCGGCGTAGACAGGATCCGCTAACAGAGGACAATGTCCAAAAAGCTCGTGAAAAATATCAGGTTCTTTAACGTAGTCTAATTCCTTGAACACTCGAATAAACGTCGCAGCAGGAAAACGTCGGCTGGCTAATAACTCAAAAAAATCGCGCGCTGAAATTAAGGCAGCAACAGGCACGATTTGCCAACCCGTCAAGGGCGTTAAGTGCTGATTAACTTCCGGTAATTGCGGAATGCGATGGTCCGTCATCGCTAACGCAGCCAGTCCATTCAGATAGGCCTCTGCTGCGCGCCCTGGCAAAACATTCATTTGACGTTTAAATAAGTGCTGCCAAACAGCGTGTTCTTCAGCTGAATAAGAAATTAAGCCCGCCGCATCAGGGTGATGTGCTTGATAACGACTGACAAATTCCATAGATATCACCTCATAATGAAGCCTTCAATTCAGCAACTGAAATCCTTGTTTCTACACCCTGTGACGTTCGATGATGCTGGCCTTTCCAGGCATGGCCATACACCACTTCGTAGGTTAAGGGGTAAACCTGGGTTGCCGTCGCAGAAACCAACATCGATTGTTCAAACTTACGCCACGCCAATTTACCTGTCAAGCCTGTATTGCGTTCCGCGTGAATGTTTTTCACGCCCTGCGCTTTTAATCCATGGAGCAATTCCCCAAGTGACGCATAATGCGCCGTCAGTATTTCCATATCCATTACTGGATCTTGGAATAACTCATGTAATAAACAATCGCCAACCTCATGCATATCTTGAAAATCGTTCACATGCGCATAGGTATCCACCGAAGCAAACGCGCGGCGTAATTCTTGAAAGGTATCAGGCCCCAAAGTAGAAAATAATACACATCCATCGGGGTTTAATACCCGACTAAATTCTTTGAAAACCTGCGGCAAGGAAGGCGACCAATGAATGACTTGATTAGAAAAAATCAGGTCAAATTGACCCGATGCAAACGGGAGATGATGCATGTCGGCATTCACAACATGCCATTTTTGACGCCAGCGCTGTTTCGCATTCGCATGCTGCAACATAGCGTGCGCAACATCTAGCCCAACAAGTTCGGCCTTAGGATAACGTTTTTTTAACGCTTTCAGAAAGGTTCCAGGACCACACCCCACATCTAAAATTCTGCACGGTGAGAACTTAAAATAATCCAAACGCTCCAGCAAGCGTCTGCCAATCTCTAATTGCACGGTCGCAACGCGCTCGTAATCTACTGCATGCACGTTAAACGATCGACTTACTTCACGCATGGACTTTACGGAGTCGATTTCCACTGATTGATCACCTGCTGAATTTAATCTGAAAAGAGTGTCATTTTAGCATAAGTATTGCACAAAAGGATACGCTCAGGAATCATTTGACTGAGCGCAGAGAACAAATGGTTGTGTGTAAAGTGCTACGCTTCGTTTGCGTTTAGCTCGAGTTACTCAGCCATGTCGTTCATCTATTTGTCTCGATGTTGATTAACGGTTACCGATCTGACCAGGTCGGACCATTCCTGATCTATGGCGAGACACCTTGGCTTTTTGATTTTTTTATGGAATCAAGCTACACTTCTGCGACATCATCCTGCGGGCGCTGCGTTCCCAGGCAGGATATCAACCCCCATCATGGACGATCTCAACATGCGCTATTTACGCACTCGCATGCCCGCACTCTGCTATTTATGCAACCGCTATCATACCCAACAATATGTGTTGTGCGCGTCATGCAACGACTTAATTGAACCGTTAGGACCGGCCTGTGAATATTGTGCGACGCCCCTACCAGACATAAAACCGATGATATGTGGTGCCTGTTGTATCAAACGTCCTACCGTGGATCGCGTTATCACTCATTATCGCTTTGCGGAGCCGTTACGGAGCTTAATTCATGCCTTTAAATATGACGCTGCACTCTATTTAAGGTCGTGGTTAACTCAGTTGTTGCTCGATGCGAAACCTGAAGGGTATACCACCGAATGCCTCATGCCGGTACCCCTTCATCCGACCAAATTACGTCAACGGGGATTTAATCAAGCGGCACTGCTAACCCGAACACTCAGTCAACACCTCAAGCTTCCTCATGCATTAGATGGGTGTCGTAAAATTGCGGTCACCCTGCCTCAAGCGGGATTATCTGCCGCTCAACGTCAAACCAATTTAAACCGATCCTTTCAGGCTAAGCCTCTTCCCTATCAACACATCACACTCATTGATGATGTCTATACCACCGGCGCAACCGCCAATTCGATTGCTCTATTATTAAAAAAACAAGGCGTCAAGCATATTGACGTATGGTGCTGTGCTCGGACGTGTTAAACATAAGACACAGCAATAATCTCATACTCCACTATGCCGCCTGGCGTCGTAACCGACACACTGTCGTCAACGAATTTACCAATAAAAGCTCGGCCAATAGGGGATTGATAAGAGATTTTTCCAGATTTGATATCTGCCTCATCTTCACCCACAATTTTATAGGTTGTTTCAGTATTCGTATCCACATGACAAACCGTCACTGTCGCACCAAAAATAACCTTACCGGTATTAGGTAATGTACGAATATCCACTATCTGTGCATTAGACATCTTAGCATCTAAGTCCATAATCCTCCCTTCCATAAAGCTCTGTTCTTCTCGAGCAGCATGATATTCGGCATTTTCTTTCAAATCGCCATGCGCACGCGCAACAGCAATCGATTCAATAATGCGCGGACGTTCTATCGTTTTTAGTCGATGTAATTCTTGTTTTAACACTTCCGCACCTTCAACGGTCATAGGATGTTTCTGCATAATTCAACCTCTCATGTAAATCTTGTAATCGAGTCACCGTCTCTCTATCTTCATATTTCATGGCTAAACATGCCGCTTCAGCCCCCGATAAAGTCGTGGTATAACTCACTTTATACTGCAAAGCAGACTGCCGTATCGCAAAAGAATCTGCAATAGCTTGCTTTCCTTCGGTGGTATTCACAATAAAATCAATCTCATGATTTTTAATATAATCCACCACATGCGGTCGCCCTTCTGCGACTTTAAATACGCGTTGACATAAAATCCCCGCAGCTTGAATCACCATCGCAGTCCCTCGGGTTGCAACGATATCAAACCCTAAAGCGATCAACCGCTTAGCAATCTCTCCTATGCGGGCTTTATCTTTGTCCCGCACCGATAAAAACGCACGCCGCCGCTTAGTAATATCACAGTGCGCACCTCGCTGCGCTTTTGCATAAGCCTGACCAAAGCGCCTAGCAACGCCCATCACTTCTCCAGTAGACTTCATTTCAGGACCTAAAATAGAATCCACACCAGAAAATTTAATAAACGGAAATACTGGCAATTTGATAGCATAAAAAGCTGGGGATTGGTGCCTATTCAACAATCCTTGTTGCTTTAAATTTTGTCCAATTTTACATCGCGCCGCAATCTTTGCTAGCGGCAATCCCGTTGCTTTTGAGACAAAGGGCACGGTGCGTGATGCTCTAGGATTAACTTCCAAAACATACACATCATCGCCTTGAATAGCAAATTGAGCATTAATGAGTCCGACTACTTTCAAAGCTTTCGCCATTCGGATCAGTTGATCTTTCAAATCCTGCTGTACAACAATCGACAAACTAAATGGCGGCAACGTACATGCAGAATCGCCTGAGTGAATCCCCGCCTGCTCAATATGCTCCATAACCGCACCAATAAGCACATCATGACCGTCACACACGGCATCAATATCCACTTCAATCGCATCATCTAAAAACTTATCGAGCAACACCGGTGAGTCATTCGACACCCGAACGGCATGCGCCAAATAATGCCTCAGGTCGGATTCGTTATAAACGATTTCCATCGCACGCCCACCTAATACGTAGGAAGGCCGCACAACCAAAGGATACCCAATACGATTCGCTAATTCAATGGCCGCTGCTTCACTGCGCACGGTCCCATTCGCAGGCTGCTGTAACCCCAAACGTGAAACAAGATTTTGGAATCGTTCTCTATCTTCAGCTTCATCAATTGCATCTGGGGAAGTCCCGATAATGGTCACGCCATTCTCTGCTAATACACGCGCTAATTTCAAAGGCGTTTGTCCGCCATAATGGACAATCACACCTTCAGGCTTTTCTAATGCAACAATCGCGAGGATATCTTCTAATGTCACTGGCTCAAAATACAAGCGATCCGCAGTATCTACATCGGTGGACACGGTTTCTGGGTTGCAATTCACCATGATAGTTTGATAACCTGCTTCGCGTAAGGCCATCGCTGCGTGCACGCAACAGTAATCAAATTCAATCCCCTGACCAATACGATTGGGCCCACCCCCTAAAATCATGATTTTACGTCGATTAGTTTCGGGTCTCGCTTCGCATACCGATTGATAACAAGAGTATAAATAGGCAGTATCACTTGAAAATTCTGCAGCACACGTGTCAATACGCGCATAAACTGGTTTAATTCCCAGCGCTAATCGATACTGTCTCACCTCTGCTTCTGACGTAGACAGTAACCCCGCCAAGTATATATCCGCAAACCCACGTTGTTTCAATAAGCGCAAGGTAGGCTCATCCAGATCGGCTAACGATTTATGAGCAACCATCTGCTCTAACGCAACCAATTCCTCAATATGCGCCAGGAACCATGGGTCAACTCGAGATTCTTGGTGAATTTCTTGGAGTGTCATCCCATGGCGAAATGCATCAGCAATATACCATAAGCGGTCAGGCGTAGGTGCTTGCAAATACCCCCTTAAAATAGACATTTCTTGTTGATCAAACAAAGGTTGCAGCCCATAGCGATCAATTTCTAACCCTCGAATCGCTTTTTGCAATGACGCTTGAAAATGCGCGCCAATCGCCATCACTTCGCCCACAGACTTCATCTGCGTGGTTAAAACAGGCGAGGCTTGCGGAAATTTATCGAAATTAAAGCGCGGTATTTTGGTGACCACATAATCCAGCGTCGGTTCGAATGAGGCCGGCGTTTTACCTCCGGTTATCTCGTTGTCTAACTCATCCAGCGTATAGCCTACCGCTAACAGCGCTGCGATTTTCGCGATCGGAAAGCCTGTCGCCTTCGAAGCTAACGCTGAGCTCCGTGACACCCGCGGATTCATCTCAACCACTAGTAAACGCCCATCCGCCGGATTCACTGCAAATTGGACGTTAGACCCTCCCGTTTCCACACCTACCGCTCGTAACACTAATATCGCCGCATCACGCATCCGTTGATACTCTTTGTCGGTAAGCGTTTGTGCCGGTGCAACCGTGATTGAATCGCCTGTATGCACGCCCATAGGATCAAAATTTTCAATACAGCAGACAACGATGCAATTATCGTTCCGATCGCGCACGACCTCCATTTCATATTCTTTCCAACCCAACACAGATTCATCAATCAATAACTCGTGGGTTGGCGACAACTCAAGACCGCGCAAACAAATCGTTTCAAATTCCTCTAGATTATAGGCAATCCCGCCCCCACTTCCGCCCATTGTAAAAGAGGGACGAATAATCGCAGGAAAACCCAGCACTTCTAACGCCAACTTAGCCTCGTCCAAATTATGCGCAATCTTAGATCGCGGCATCTCAAGGCCAATCGCTTGCATTAACGTGCGAAATTTATCTCTATTTTCCGCTTTATCGATAGCGTCTTCACTCGCTCCAATTAATTCAACGTTATATTCGGCTAATACCCCTTCTCGCACCAAATCCAGGGTACAATTTAAAGCAGTTTGTCCCCCCATCGTCGGTAATAACGCGTCAGGGCGCTCTTTTTTAATAATGGCTGCCACTTCTGGCCATAAAACGGGTTCAATATAAGTCGCGTCCGCTAGCTCAGGATCGGTCATAATTGTGGCAGGATTAGAATTAATTAAAATGAC
>CANNJG010000100.1 GCA_947504795.1 Legionellaceae bacterium | reverse complement strand
GTTGCAAATACGCAAAAATCTTTTTAAACGGCTGCCTTAACTGGCGTGGTGATACAATATCTAGTCGCTCACGCATACACGTGTCACTAGGTGCTTGCTCAACGCCATACAAGGTGCGTAAATTGCGTCGTATCCAAGGCTCAGAGGCCTTATCTTTCTCAAACTGCAGCAAAGACGGCATTTTAAAACCGAAAACAGCAAGACCCGACATGATGCAATCTTGCCAGTTGTATTTTGAGTTTTTAATCACTTTAAATTGTTCTCGGAGTAAACTATGCTTCACTGTTTTATGTAAACCATCTGCTGATAAATACTTTCTGGTAAAACTCATTGATCCCTCAACGTTACAGCGATGAAACGCAAGAAGGCCTTCTTACTGAACTGTTGCGCATAGTTTACGAAATCTTTTTTTCAAATGCACCCAAAACCCCCTATTTTACTAGAGATTTTTTAATAGCGGGAATTGCTGTAGCTATTCCGTTCGTGCGAGATAACAAACACGAAGTCCTATTCTCTGGTTACGAGGATGTCAGGAGCGTTATCTATTTCTCATCACCCTCTAAGAAGCTGCGTAACTTATCCGAACGCGATGGATGACGCAGTTTACGGAGGGCCTTGGCTTCAATCTGACGAATTCGCTCGCGTGTGACGTCAAATTGTTTGCCGACCTCTTCCAATGTGTGATCTGTGTTCATTTCAATCCCAAACCGCATCCGCAAGACTTTGGCTTCGCGGGGGGTGAGGGTGGCCAAGATTTCGAGCGTCGCTTCTCTTAATCCCTCTGCAGTGGCACACTCAATGGGTGACTCGATATTGTCGTCTTGAATGAAATCACCCAGTCGTGATTCGTCATCATCCCCGACAGGTGTGTCCATTGAGATCGGTTCCTTCGCGATTTTGAGGACTTTGCGAATTTTATCTTCACTCAATTCCATCTTTTCGGCCAATTCTTCAGGCGTTGCTTCGCGGCCAGTCTCTTGCAATATTTGTCGTGAAATTCGATTCAATTTATTGATGGTTTCAATCATATGTACCGGAATACGAATGGTACGCGCTTGATCCGCGATCGAGCGCGTGATGGCTTGTCGAATCCACCAGGTTGCATAAGTTGAAAATTTATAACCGCGACGATATTCAAATTTATCGACGGCTTTCATCAATCCAATATTACCTTCTTGAATCAAATCTAGGAATTGCAATCCTCGATTAGTATATTTTTTTGCAATAGAAATTACTAAACGAAGATTAGCCTCTACCATTTCTTTTTTAGCACGGCGGGCCTTGGCTTCTCCTAGAGACATCTCGCGATTGATATCTTTAATCTCACTGACAATTAACCCATATTCAGTTTCAAATTGTGTTAGTTTCTTCTGCAGCTGCTTGATTTCAGGAGCGAGTTCAGCCATTTTAGGCGTGTCTAGTTTTTTGCCATGTTGTTTTACAAGCTTATCGAGCCATTCGAGATCGGTTTCATTTCCAGGGAAGGTATCGATAAATAACTTTCTAGGTATTTTGCCTCTTTCAATACAAATACGCATAATGTTACGTTCAAACTCACGAACATGGTTACGTAATTGGCGAAAATGTCGCGTGAGGCGATCCACTTGTCTTGACGTCAGTTTCAACTTTAAAAAAGACTCAGACATCGTCTCTAGTAAAATTTGTGTTTCTTTATCGCGACGCCCTTTAAGATTCAAGACACCCATTGCTGTGCTGTAATGTTCGCGTAATTCATCAAAATAAATCTTTGCTTGTTCAGGGTTAGGTCCGTCATCGACTTCGGCAATGGCGCCTTCACCGTCCGCTTCTTCAGCATCCGACAGCTCCAGCTCGGCTGGTTCTTGCTGAGTTTCGTCGAGCATCGATCCAATGCTGGATGGTGGTGGCACGCTTTCATCATCAGAGAAACCACTGATGATTTCATTGAGGCGCATGTCTGCTGAAGCGACTTTATCGAAATCGTCTAAGATTAATTTGATGGTTTCAGGGTAATGAGCTAGTGAATGGAGAACTTGATAAATGCCTTCTTCGATGCGTTTGGCAATGCGAATTTCGCCTTCACGCGTCAGAAGCTCCACCGTACCCATTTCGCGCATATAAGCACGCACGGGGTCAGTTACTCGGCCGGTTTCTTTGTCGACCGACGCGATAATCGTGGCCGCTTCGTCCATATCTTCCGGGGCTTCTTCAGTACTCCCAAACAAAGCGATTAATTCATCTTCACCAGGAGGCTGCTCAAATACCTTGATGTTCATATTTTCTAAAATTGAAATGATGACGTCAAAATTTTCAGTATCAACAAGATTAGGTAATAAGTCATTAATCTGTGCGTGAGTTAAATAATTTTGATCTTTACCCAAGCGAATGACGTTCGTAATCTGGGACTGTTGTTGCTCTTGTTCGTTTATGCTGCTCATATAATAAACATACCCTGGCTGATGATTTGAAAGACCCAACAGAGTTAACTCACAGAGGGTGCTCAGACTACTGCATTCAAAGCCTTTATTATAGACTGGGTTAACAAAACTTGCCAGTTTATCCCATAAATAACTTTAAGTTTTTTGTTCTATACGCGTTTTGCTGAGGGTTTGTGCGAGATAAGCATCCTCATGAAAAAAATAAGGATAACAAGACGGCGGTTGACTGAGTTCATCCAATTGCTGCACGAATTCCGTTGGTAAAGTGAATTCAAGCGCCTGTAAATTATCGGTTAGTTGTTGTAACGTCGTCACCCCAATCAGTGTTGACGAGATATTAGGTCGTTGATTGACCCAGTTTAACGCTATTTGTGCGGGCGTGCGTTCTAGCTGTTGCGCCATGAATTTTAAGTGGGTGACCATTTTTTGGATCTTGTGATGATTGGGATCGATATAGGGATCTATGGCTTGACCTTCGCTGATACGCCCTTGACCCTCTATGTGGCGATCCGAGATATGGTATTTACCGGAGAGTAACCCATTGGCTAATGGCCCCCAGGCACAGATCCCGACCCCCAATGTCTTCGCCGCGGGGAAAAACTCAAATTCAATCGTGCGCATGGCGAGAGAATACTCCATTTGAATTGCGCATATTTTTTCGAAACCACGCCATTCAGCAAGTGTTTGCGCGCGCGCAAGATACCAAGCCGGAATATTGCTTAATCCGATATAGCGGACTTTATTAGTTTGTACCAGCTGATGCAGTGTTGACATAAGTTCTTCAACTGGGGTGATAGTATCCCAATTATGAATCCACAATACATCAACATAGTCCGTTTGTAAGCGACGTAGTGAGTTATCTAGGGCTTTTAGTAGGTATTTGCGGCTATTTCCTCCATTATTCGGATCGCCTTGAGTCGGACTAAAAGAACATTTGGTGGCAATAACCAATGCATCGCGATCTGGACATTCGCCAAGAAAGGAGCCGATGACCGCTTCGGAATGGTGGTAACAATCTGCGGTATCAATAAAATTTCCACCTGCTTCGATGAAATGATGCAAGAATGGCCGAGCTTTTTGCAAACTAACCATCCAAGGCGGACACCATAACTCACCCGATTTTCCGCCAGTACCCAGACATAAGGGGGAGACACGTAAGCCACTTTTTCCTAAGAGGCGATAGTGAGTTAGACCAGCGAGTGTTGATTTTTGTTCAACACACAGCGGGGTGATGTAGGCTTCAATCTCTGATTCGATCATCGTCTGTCTCCTTTATGAACTAGGATGAATAGTGGGGTGTCTTGCCTGCAACATGTGTTGTAAGGTATAGCGCTCGCTTTCGGTAAGTATGCCCTGTTTTGACTTATCTATCAGGCGTCGAATCTGATTTTCTTGTGATTTTTTATGAATAAATTGTAGGGTTGCCATCCATTCACTCGCGATCGCATGCTCCGGGACTTGATGCGCCCATGTCGCTAATTGAGTGAGTATATCAAACCAAGGGGTTTCTCGATAATGTTCTATGAGTGTCGCGGTGTGGTTCATGGGATGCTCATTTAAATGTTGCAGCAATGAAGCCAATACTATGTACTCATCCTCTAGCTCTATGGGGAGTAACATCGTCCGTATCTGTTGATGAATGATATCAGGATGTTGAATCAGTAAAGATAGGGCGATATGCAGGGGTGTTCTAGATAAAGTCTCCGATTGGGTTGTCTGAGGCGGCGTTGAGAGGTTCGGCGTTTGCTCTAACAGCAATGTTTCAATTCGATGCGATTCAATCCGGGTTAAGCGGGCTAATTCCTCAATCAGTAATGTTTTATAGGGGCCGCTATTCATTTTGCTAAGATAGGGTTTGGCTGCATGAATTAACTGACTTTTTCCCGCGAGGTCCGTATGTGGTGCATTCCCCAATAACGTATCAAAAAAGAACTGGTGCCAGGATAAAGCCTCGCCTAATTGCGCCTCAAACCCTGTTTGGCCATGTACACGAATAAAACTGTCAGGATCCTGACTTTCAGGGAGAAATGCAAAGCTTGCGCTCAATTCGCCATCTAAATGAGGGACACTGCTTTCGAGTGCTCGCCATGCTGCTTGACGTCCTGCCTTATCGCCGTCAAAACAAAAAATGAGATGCGATGTATATTTACTTAACAGTTGAATATGATAGGGCGTGGTTGCTGTGCCTAGGGTTGCTACGACATTAGAAACGCCATGTTGGGCTAATGCGATGACATCTAAGTATCCCTCGACAATGATGATACTGGGATGCTTGGGTTGCTGCTGGATTGCTTGATAGAGACCGTATAATTCTCGGCTTTTTTGAAATAGGGGGGTTTCGGGAGAATTTAGGTATTTAGGCTGTTGGTCAGCGTCAATGGCACGCCCACCAAATCCAATGATGCGTCCATGCCGGTCATGGATTGGAAACACAATTCGATGCCGATAGCGATCATAATGGTTGCCATCGTCTTTTTCCACCAACATACCTGTTGTTAATAAGTCAGCGCGATTTTTAGGAAACTGTTGTTCTAATGTGTGCCAGCCATTGGGGGCGTAGCCAATTTGATAATGTTTGGCAATATGTCCATTGACGCCGCGTTGTTTGAGGTAGGTGACGGCTGCGGCAGCAGAGCTGCTCCGCAACGTTTGTTGATAATAATCGGCAACTTTTTGCAGGAGTGGGTGCAAGGAAACCAGTTGTTTAAAACGCTCTGGACGGTCTTCACGAGGGATGGATAACCCTAATTTCGTCGCTAAGGTTTCGATCGCTTGCGGAAAAGATTGATGGAGATAATTCATGATGAAACTGACCGCATTACCGCTCGCGCCACACCCAAAACAATGATAAAACTGTTTTTTCGGGATGACATTGAAAGAAGGGGTTTTTTCTTGGTGAAAGGGGCAGCATGCTAAGTGATTTTGCCCGCGTTTTTTAAGCGGCACATAACTGTCAATTAAATCAACAATATCAGTTTTCATTAACAATTCGTCAATAAACTGACGAGGGATGAGACCGTTCATGGGGTTGCCTAAGGTTTTCTTAAGTCACTGAAGTTTGGGCCTGAATTCTTTGGTTCTAAAGTCTGAGAGTGCTGGGTTTATAAGCGTTCTTTAATCAGTGCCGACACTTTACTCATATCGGCACGGCCCTGCAGTAATGGTTTTAAATGATTCATCACTTTACCCATATCACTCATTTTTTCTGCTTGCGTTGCTTCGATCGCTTGCGCTACTAGCGTTAAAATTTCGGATTCGGTCAGGGGTGTGGGTAGATAGTGTTGGATAATGCCGAGTTCATATTGTTCTTGTTGCACCAAATCGTGACGTGAGGCAGTTTGAAATTGGTGAATGGATTCGTTACGTTGTTTCACCATTTTATCCAGAACGCCTAGTAATCGCTGGTCATCGACGTCAATACGTTCATCAACTTCAATTTGTTTAACGGCAGCCGTAATCAATCTCAGCGTCCCAATTTTTTGTTTATCTTGGGCACGCATGGCATCTTTAATATCGGTTTGAATACGGTCTTTAAGCGTCATTCACTGCGTCTTCTACGACGGTCAAAACGGCTAGAAACAACATCTCTGGAAATTTTTTTTAGATGGCGTTTAACTGCAGCAGCTTGCTTGCGTTTCCGTTCCGCAGTTGGCTTTTCATAAAATTCACGACGACGTAGTTCAGTTAATAAACCTGCTTTTTCGCACGAACGTTTGAAACGACGGAGCGCATATTCAGGATTTTCGCCTTCTTTCACGCGAACGGTGGGCATTCAGTTATCCTCAGTAGTAGTGTACATTAGTATGGATAGGTCACTTAGACCATTACAGGTTGATGATTTTAGTGTCATCTATGTCAATCGTCAAGTTTATTATGTAAGAATTTAAGATTATACTTAGAAAATTACTGTTATGGGGAGTTATCCGTGGATGAGAACCTGAAAAACGATCACCAAATGGATATCCAAGAGTTGCGCCAGTATTACTCTGCGATATTGAACTCTATGCCGTATCTGGTTTATTGGGTCGATGAAAATTGTAGGTTGCAAGGATGTAATGTGCATTTTTCGCGATTGCTTGGATTAACAAATATTCATGACTTCACCGGCAACCCTTACGAGAAATTGGCTAAAGCGACGCAATGGACGGCAGAGGCGAGTGAAGCTTATCGTTTAGATGATATGGCTGTGATTTTTTCTGGAAAGCCCGAACATGAGAAAACGTTGCATCCGATTGTTCAATCGGATGGCACCTTTCGTTATTATGTGTGTAATCGCGACCCGCTTTTAAATACAAGTGGCCAGGTGATAGGTGCTGTGATCGTGATGATAGAAGTAACAGAGCAACGACTTCACGAACAACGATTTATTCGTGAAGCGGCTCAAATTATCGATTTACCCGCCGTTAGCAAAGGGGGGGCGCCGCGAGTGTTGATTGTCGAAGATAATTTTGTAGCGAAACAAGTCGAAGAAGCACTTCTTTTGGCGCTGAAATGTGAAGTGGATACTGCCGCTACCGGAGGTCAGGCCTTAATCTTGTTTGAGCCTGGCAAATATGATTTAGTGGTGATGGATATTGGTTTAGAAGACACGTCGGGTTATGTCTTG
>CANNJG010000099.1 GCA_947504795.1 Legionellaceae bacterium | reverse complement strand
TTTCAAAATCCGAGTACCGTCAGGAAGTATTTGTTTTTTTATGCTCTAACCAAAACCTGAAACACGAAATTAGTGCTATATTTATTCATATAGCACTAATTTGGAATAAAATATGGCTGATATAACCGAAGGATTAGGAAAAAAATCCCCGATCCAAGATAAATTTGATTACACTCAGCGAGAAACCGTACCGAAAACGGGGGGTATTCCTCAATTAGATACCATCATAAAAATTCTAGAAAATCTAAAATCTCAAACTTCTACTACTGATGAGGTTAAGACATTCCTCGGAGAGCAATTAGTCAAATTAAATTCTCTTCAATACCTGGAAATTAATACGGAAGAGGGTCCCCAAAGATACTACTCATATGCAGATAACGCTGGGGGGGTGACAGAAAAAACGTGTTTGATCTCTGGAGCCAGCTTAGATAAAAAATTGACGGAAATAGCAAAAAACCCCAATATTGAGGGTATAAAATCAAATAAAATTCAAATGAATGCCATTTTAAAACATCCTAAAGCAGGAAAAGATACAGAAGTGCAGAGGGAAGCGATGGGATTAGAAATGGCTCGATTATTAGGGTTCCCAAACGTAACCAAGAGCACGATGGTTAGGCATAATACCGGCAAAGGCGTTCATCCTTGTTTATTCGTTCCTTTTGAAACAATCGATCTGCTAACGAATTTTTTGGACAATTCAGATACAATGAAAGGTCGATTAAAAGTAGCCGAAATGAATAAAATAGAAGATTTAGGTAAATACAGCGCCTACTTTATGCTCTGCAGTGATCCTGATTTTATTGGAAAAAACGGTCAAAATAAGGCATTGATAGACAACGAAAATAAATCTGAAAAAAAACTTTTTATTTTCGATCAGGTTTTTATGGCCGATCAAAATCTTGGTTTGGATAGGGCGTTTAATCTAGTCCCTACGAATATAGCTCGTTATATGCCAAATTTCATTGCGCGACATTTCATGGGAAGAAATAAGTCAGTGATCAATGACTCAAGCTATGAAGAAAAGGTAGGTGGTGCCCAGGACCTCTTGTCTAAAGCAGACAGTATTCGAAATTTGTTTTCTGACGTAATAAAATTGAAACGCGATCCTAACGATCCAATCGCTTCAGCTTTGCAAAAAGACGCTAAAATTTGTCTCCGCAGCTTTGAGTCGCGTATTAAAAGTATCAAGAAATTATTTCCAATCATTAAAATTGAGGATAACACTCAAAAACAGCACTCTCCTCTCACGCTGGTAAAGAAAGCCATGCTCTTAAATCAGTTATTAAATAAACCTCAACTCTGCGATAAATACGGCAAAACCTACCGAGCGCCATTTTTTACTCATCTACGCACCCAGGTTAAAGAAATTTCAATCAAAAATGGCTGCGTTGAGGTCCGGTTAGGTCGGCGTTTTGGGATTCCAATCTCTAAACGTAAAACAAAACTTTTAACGAAGATGGGTTTTACGGTTTTTCCAAATGGTAAATCAGCTATAATAAGGTGCGAAGAACTTCAAAAATTAGACGCAAAAAAATTTATTAATGGTAACAACAAACTTTACACGCCTTCAAGTTCACTTAATAAAACATTCGAATTTCGTGAGGCATTAAACATTATTCATCCTATACCCATACTTAAACCTGAGGGACGCCAGCCTGAGAAAAAAAAGGATGACGTACACAATTTTAAGCCATAATCGTCTGCGGACAACTATCCTAGCCTACGTCATCCATACATTATTTATAAGATAAACCGTGTCAAATCATCATTGCCTATTAATTTACCCAAGTGTTCATTGACGTACGCTTTGTTGACCAATACTTTTTCACCCGATCGATCCGTAGCTTCAAATGAGACCACTTCCAATAAACGCTCCATGACCGTATATAAACGCCGCGCCCCGATATTTTCTGTTCGTTCGTTCACTTCCCAGGCCACTTCAGCGATACGATGAATACCACTCTCATCAAAGCTTAACGCTAATCCTTCTGTTGCTAACAGCGCACTATACTGTTCGGTTAAGGAGGCAAAGGGATCGGTCAGGATTTTTATGAAGTCTTGGGTGGTCAATGCATTTAATTCGACACGAATGGGTAATCGTCCTTGTAATTCGGCAATCAAATCAGACGGTTTTGCCACATGAAATGCACCTGAAGCAATAAATAAAATGTGGTCTGATTTGATCATGCCGTATTTCGTTGATACTGTGCAGCCTTCTACTAAAGGTAACAGATCCCTTTGGACGCCTTCACGTGAGACATCCCCACCCTGCTCAGAGCGTTTTGCAACTTTGTCAATTTCATCGATAAAAACTATTCCATTCTGCTCAATATTTTCAATCGCGCGTGTTTTAATATCATCTTCATTGATAAGTTTGGCCGCCTCTTCTTCCGTTAAGATTTTCAAAGCTTTCTTAATCGTCATCTTGCGCGATTTGGTTTTTCCGGATCCAACTTGTTGAAACATCGATTGCAATTGGCTCGTTAAATCTTCCATACCAGGGGGCGCCATAATTTCAACGCCCATGGGGGAGACCGACACATCTATTTCTATGTCTTGATCATTAAGCTGCCCTTCACGAAGTTGTTTGCGAAACATCTGACGTGTTGATGTATCTTTTTCATCCGCCTTAGCTATTCCACGGACCGGAGGCAGTAGAATATCTAATATACGTTCTTCAGCTGCTTCTTCGGCCGGATGTTGAACTTTTTTCATTGCCATCAACCGTTGTTGTTTGATGGCAATGTCGGCTAAATCACGAATGATAGAGTCTACATCGCGGCCAACGTATCCAATTTCAGTAAACTTAGTTGCTTCGACTTTTAAAAACGGCGCATTAACGAGTTTAGCCAAGCGTCGCGCGATTTCAGTTTTACCCACGCCCGTGGGTCCGATCATTAAAATATTTTTAGGCATGATTTCTTCGCGGAGCGCTTCATCCGTTATTTGCATACGTCGCCAACGGTTTCGCAGCGCGATTGAGACCGCACGTTTCGCATCATCTTGTCCGATAATATGTTTATCTAATTCTTCTACAATTTCACGCGGTGTCATCATTGATGCTACTCGAGACATTAGTTCACTCACAATGGTTATCCAATTCTTCAATCGTTAAATTATGGTTAGAATAAATACAGATATCAGCTGCAATATTTAAACTTTTCGTTACGATATCACGTGCACTTAACTCCGTATTGTCTAACAAGGCCCTCGCAGCAGATTGCGCATAAGGGCCGCCTGAACCAATCGCCATAATGCCAAACTCAGGTTCTATCACATCACCGTTGCCCGTGATAATTAAAGAGGATTTAGCATCAGCAACTGTCAACATAGCTTCTAAACGACGGAGCATTCTATCTGTACGCCAATCTTTAGCGAGTTCAACAGCCGCTCTAACCAGATGACCTTGGTGTAATTCTAATTTGGATTCAAAGCGTTCAAATAACGTAAACGCATCAGCTGTACCGCCGGCAAAGCCAGCGATCACTTTATTTTGATATAAGCGTTTCACCTTGCGTACGTTAGACTTTAGAACGGTATTTCCATTCGTGGCTTGGCCATCGCCACCAATGACAACTTTGGATCCTCGTCTTACAGAGAGGATGGTAGTACCTCGAAATTGTTCCAAATCAGTTCCTTAGGATTGTGTTCGACTCACCTATAAAATCTTATTAGACTTCATAGACTGTAATTCATTCCAAAGCGTAATAAACAAAACCATCAATACGGGACCCACAAACAAACCTAAGATCCCCATCGTATTTAGGCCACCTAGAATACTAAATAAAACGGCTAAGAATGGGAGTTGTGTTGCCCCCCCTATCAATATGGGCTTGATAAAATGATCGGCCGTAAACATAACGACAGTGCCCCAAATTATCACGATTATCGCAGAAATCATTGCCCCATGAATCAGTAATATGAGGGCAACCATTCCAAAAACAAGGGGTACTACGAATGGAATCATCGCAGCTAACGCTGTAAACACGCCCATAAGCGTTGGCGCGGGGACGCCGAGTAATCCGTAGCATAATCCCATCAAAAAACCTACGCCTATCCCTACAACAATCGTGCCATTCACTGTTGCGCGCAATGAAAATGGGATTTTCTTCATGGCATCTCGCCAACGTTCGCCTAAAAGTGTATGACTGACTTGCTGAATTTGCTTGGCTAAACTCTCGCCATCTCGGTATAAAAAGAATACCGATAACAGCGTAAATCCTATCTGCATGCTTCGATGTACCAGCGATCCGCCAACGGTTTTGAGAAAATTTCCGGTCGATCGTGAGGCTGTGGAAGATAAATCAGACAGGACTGTTTTAACGTTGCCGGGTTGGCCGATATGAGCGTCCCAATACGTGACCATATGATCCCCTATCATCGGCAATTCTTGAAAAAAAGTAGGTGCGTCCTTTCCCGATTCATTAATTTCTTGAATGTAACTCCAAAAAAGCTGCGATTCTTTGATGATGATAGTCAGTACATAACTCAAGGGTAATAATAGCAACAAAAACAAAGCCAGTGTAAATGTAAAAGCAGCAGTATTTTCCCAAGACTTTAATAAAGAGCGCCAACGAACGTAGAGTGGAAAACTGGTCATCACAATAATCCCGGCCCAAATAAGCGAGGGAATAAATTCGTGAATAACGTAGAGTGAAGCAATAACAATGGCAAAAATCAAACCGATATCGATTAATTCTTGATTTTTTCTGTTCATCCTTTAACTCCCGTATAAACCGATTACAGGTTGTTGACTTCTGTTTTACGTAGCGTTTTCGCTAAATTATGTAAAACCCCGTTTACGTATTTATGACCATCTTGCGAACCAAACGTTTTGGCCAAAGATACCGATTCATCCAGAATAACGCGATAGGGAATTTCGAGGCAATGCAGTAATTCGAAGGTGCATAATCGAAGTATGGTCAGTTCAACAGGATTGAGTTGTGCGATCGATCTATCTAATACCGTTTGCAATGCAGATTCTATCGATGCTAACTCTTTAGGAACCCCATACAATAGACGACGATAATACTCAACATTAACTTTTTCCATGTTATTCATGGCGTGAAACTGAGCTTCTATAGCCGTGAGCTCGTCTCCTGCCATAAACCACTGATATAACGATTGCAGAGCAAGTTTTCTAGCGCGCCGTTTACCACTTATCAATTGATTATTCACTGCACCTACCAAATATCCGCATTCTACTCGCCATCCTTCATTCGGTCAATTGCTTGCCTAAACTCACTCACATCTTGAAACCGTTTATACACCGATGCAAAGCGCACATAAGCGATATGATCGAGACGATAAAGCTGCTCCATGACCCATTCACCTATCTGACGTGATTCAATTTCACGTTCTCCGGTGCGTCGGATTTGTTGCATAATTGCAATAATGGCTTCTTCTAACGCATCGGTCCGCACGGGGCGTTTTTCTAACGCGCGCAACATCCCTGCTCTTAGATTCTCGATACTAAATAATTTGCGACGTCCGTCACGTTTGATGATCATCGGCATGATTAATTCAGCGGTTTCAAAGGTTGTAAAGCGTTCTTGGCATTCGAGACATTGTCGTCTTCTTCGAACTTGCATACCATCTGCGACAAGCCGTGAATCTATAACTTTGGTGTCAATTGCATGGCAAAAAGGACAATACATAATAGTCTCACTGGTACACAGGAAAAGCTGCGCAAAGTTCCAATACTTGTTTTTTGATGCGCATCAAGGTCGGCTCATCCCCCATGTTATCTAATAAATCAGCAATCCAATGTGTCAATAACGTTATTTCCTGTTGTTTAAACCCTCTCGTAGTCACCGCAGGCGTACCTAATCGCAATCCAGACGTTACAAACGGGGAACGTGGATCGTTCGGTACTGTGTTTTTATTTACAGTAATATGGGCGTGACTTAGCGCGGCATCGGCGTCTTTTCCAGTGATGTTTTTATCAATCATATCAACCAAGATTAAATGATTTTGTGTTCCCCCTGAGACGATGCGATACCCACGGTCTATCAATACACAAGCCATGGTGTCCGCATTTTCTAATACTTGCTGCTGGTAATGTTTAAACTCAGGTTGTAAGGCCTCTAAAAATGCAACCGCTTTGGCAGCAATGACATGCATAAGTGGCCCGCCTTGCGTTCCGGGGAATACCGCGCTTGAAAGCTTTTTTTCAAGGGCAGGGTTGGCTTTTGCTAGTATCATGCCACCTCTGGGTCCGCGCAAAGTTTTATGCGTTGTTGTGGTAATGACATCGGCAAAAGGAATCGGTGAAGGATAGAGTCCCACCGCAATCAACCCAGCCACATGAGCAATGTCCGCCAGGAAATAAGCCCCAATTTTATCAGCAACCGCTCTGAACCTAGCCCAATCTACATGTTGGGAATACGCGGAAAATCCGGCAATAATGAGCTTCGGTTTATGTTCCAAAGCCATCACTTCCATAGCATCATAATCAATCAGACCCTGATCATTAAGTCCATACTGCATACTACGATACATTTGCCCTGAAAAATTAACATGTGAGCCATGTGTAAGATGCCCGCCATGCGCTAACGCCATGCCTAAAACCAAATCCCCTGGCTTCAGCATTGCCATCATGGCTGCCGCATTGGCTTGTGAACCCGAGTGCGGTTGGACATTAGCATAGTCCGCTTGAAACAGCTCTTTAGCACGAGCTATAGCAAGCTGCTCTGCGATATCTACGTACTCACACCCACCATAGTACCGTTTACCAGGATAACCCTCGGCATATTTATTGGTTAGGATGGAGCCTTGTGCTTCGAGAATAGCCTGACTGACATAATTTTCTGAAGCGATTAATTCGATGTGATCTTCCTGGCGTTTTGCTTCGTCTTGTATGGCGCACCATAAGGTGGGATCAGATTGGGCGATGGTAGTATGATTAATTAGCATTTAGCGCTCCATTAAACGGTATAACCGGAATTAAATGAAGGGTACTATTGACCGCTGTATAAGCCGAATAGATAGCCTTACCATTGCTGCAAAGAACATAAAGGCTCATACCTTCATGACAA
>CANNJG010000098.1 GCA_947504795.1 Legionellaceae bacterium | reverse complement strand
TTTTAACCTGACTTACTGTATCTCAATAACACTCATTTGGCTTCGATCTATTTCTCTTATTCGGTTGATCTATTTCTTGGTTTAGGCCTTTTGCGTAAGTCCTAACTTTGTTTAATTATAAAATAAAAGAACATAGAGCACCAATAAAGCGCGACCTATAGTGAGCCACAATCAAACGTATGTGAGATTTATAAATCGATTAACACAGTTCTCTCAATGTAATTGACTTTATTTTATTTTTTTAGTACAATGTTTGCTCAATATTTGCAGGAGCTAACTATGTCAGCCACTAGTTTTTTAGATAATTGTTATTCAGAATTGTCGTCTGCTACAGGGCAATTATATTTTTTCCCATATTCAGGTACAAACGAAGTTTTAGCTGGAAGCCGAATAAGACAAAATTACGACGCAGAGGATAACTCTGATGACAACGATCCTTCACTAAAATATGCCTCGGTGATGTTTGCAGCAATTGAAGACCAAGATGGTGCGAATAACGTCATGCTTTTTCTTACACCCATTTTACTTCCTTTGACGATAGCAACATTCGCTTTGGCTCTCGCCATTGATATGGTTGCTTTTTTGACGACACTGGTTACATACCCAATAGCTAGTGTATTAGACGCTTCCCCATCATTCTAGAGTCGGCTCATGCAGTGTCGCGCGGCTCCCAAGGCCAAGCGACCTGCGTCCATACTACCACTTCATCATGCACCAACCTGCATAGGCTTTTTGGGCATAAAATCTAGAAAAAAATGGCCTTTCCGTAAAAAAGCAATGATAGCGCTATTTCCATCATTAGAAAAAAAAAGGGCACTTTGCTAAGCTACTTTTTTTTATCCCAAATGATGCCGGTGATTTATAACCAAGCATCGAGTGAAACCGCTTTCGATTGTAATAAATTTCAATATACTCGAACACATGTTTTTTAATATACCCCACACGAATCAATTTTAGGGATTATTTAGCCAGATTACTCCGCGGCCTACGTCCCGTGCTTTATGCACCGGATCCAGGGATGCTAAGCGAAAACCAGATCCCGCTGACAAGCAGCGGGACGTAGCCTGAGCGAAATAGATTGTTCAACGATTAATCAGTATTTAAGAGCTGGAAATTACTTGTCAGTAAAGAACCTAACTCTGCCTTGTATTATTGAATGTTTTCAAAAAAACCCAGCGTCACCTCTTTGAAAGTTTTGAACTTTTCATAATATTTGTTGTAATGCACCTTTTTCTTCATGAACGTCCAAAGTCGTTCAATTAAATTTAAATTAAGTGGATGTCAGGGCAAAAAGACCCATTGAATTTTTGAGGCTTATAAAAATTGACCAACTAATTTTGATCGGTAATACCTATAAATTTTTGGAGTCGTATCATTATTTTCCTCTGGAGTGAAATCTGATAATTGAGCGTTATTTTGCAACTTATTATCCTGTTGAATACGACGCCATGTGCCATTATGATCATTAACTATATCAGTTTTTTAACCTGACTTACTGTATCTCAATAACACTCATTTGGCTTCGACCTATTTCTCTTATTCGGTCGATCTATTTCTTGGTTTAGGCCTTTTGCGTAAGTCCTATCTTTTTTCGGAATTCAAGATCGGCGCATGATTCAATGCACCGATGATGGTATAAACATGGTATTTTTTTACTATTCCATTTTCCGGTTCAACATATGTCTTATAACCGCCAAATAATGCCCTAACAGCGGGCCACAACGTTGAATCAAGCTATTAAGGTTCGGATCCAATTCCAGTGTTTTACGACTGCCACATTTAGTGGCATGCATCCTAAAGTTAGCAAAATCAATATTTGGCCATTCGCGATAACTTAATGTGTCGGTCGACGGGGGAATTGCCGCATTAATCAGTGCACTGATGACATTGTTTTTTTGTTCTCGCAAGCGCGTAATCGCATTACTTTTCATCGAGCTAATAAAGAAAAGCGCAAGTTTAATATAACCATATTCGCCAGCGGCTCAGGGTAAAATCAAAAATTGATAGCGGTAACTCAACACACTGGCAACCCGTGCAGCAATGATTTAATAATCTTGCGGAAGAATATAGTACATTATTTGTGCTGAATATAGATTTTTCTCTGCTTCTACCTGCTGTCTTTTCTCTTCAATTTCATCGAGAACGGTGTTGCCCAAAGCATTCCCGGCCGATAGCGTAATCTGCGCTGCACTGCCAACGCCCAAAGGCGCCGATCAAGTGGCCTCTTTGAACACTTCACTAAAATGGGTTGATTTTTCTTTTCTACGAAGGGTACTGTTACTCAAAAAACTTAAATACTCGGCGCGTTTCTCGGCCAGTTTATCGTGCTCTTCTTGAGAGTTGAGCATATCAACAACCCCCTTTTGAATGACGCCTTCAAATTCTTCACACTTATGCCTGAAGATACGATTAATCTCTTGTCTATCTTCGGACGTCATCCGCGTGATAAGCGCAGTATTTTCAATCAATGATTTAGTCAAATTATAATTTTTTTTTTACAATACCAGTCCAAATATACGGTATTCTATACTGAAAACAACAGCAATTCGATAGGTGATGCGCAACCATCACTAGAATGATGCGTTATCCGTTGATTGGGATGACATCAAGATGCGATTGCCGTGTTAAAGTATGCCAGCTTGATTTCAAATTTGCTTTCTGCTAAGATTTTGCAACAATTTAGATGCCGCAGGCCTCTTTTAACTTTATTACTAAGAGATTACGTTTATGCAAAGTGGAATACATCCTGAATATAGCCCTATCAAAGTCACCTGTAGTTGTGGTCATGTTTTCGAAACGGGCTCAACCTTATGTAAAGATCTAGCCATTGAAGTTTGTTCAAACTGCCATCCTTTTTATACAGGAAAGCAAAAGATTGTAGATACTGGCGGACGCGTGCAGCGTTTTATGGATCGTTACAATCGCCCACAAAAAGCCGATGAAACTGTTAATTAGTAACTATCACGTCATCCTGAGTACAGGCAAAAATCTTCTAACAAAGGCAATATTTCCCAATGCCGGATATATTGCCGTGTTCTTAAGATGACATGGCGGGATGTCAACAAATGTCCGATTTCAACAAACAATAATCGTATTTAATCAATCCTAGAAAAATCACTGTTCAATCCAAGATTTTTCTTATATATTTTGGCAATTATTTCCAAGGATATCCATCATGACTGACACTTTAGTGAAACAAAGCGCTTTGCATTATCATGAATTTCCGACACCTGGCAAATTAGGGGTTTACGTAACGAAATCAACAAACTCACAAGAAGATTTATCATTGGCATATACGCCGGGTGTTGCCGAGCCTGTTTTGGCGATCAGTAAAAACCCTAATGACGCTTATCGTTACACAGCAAAAGGCAACTTGGTCGCTGTGATGACCAATGGAACTGCCGTTTTAGGGCTGGGTAATGTTGGACCTCTAGCCTCTAAACCAGTGATGGAAGGTAAGGCGGTGCTCTTTAAGCGCTTTGCTGGTATCGACGTGTTTGATATCGAAATCGATGCAAAAGACCCGCAATCGTTTATTACCACAGCTAGAAATATTGCGCCTACCTTCGGAGGAATTAATCTAGAAGATATCAAGGCGCCTGAATGCTTTGAAATCGAACAAGCCTTAATAGAGCAATTAGATATCCCAGTGTTTCATGATGATCAACACGGAACTGCTATTGTAGTTGCGGCCGGTCTTTTAAACGCTTTGACGTTGCAAAACAAATCCCTGGAAGAAGTAAACATCGTTTGTATCGGTGCAGGCGCCGCAGGTATTGCCTCCATGCGTTTGTTGGTTGCTTTGGGTGCAAAAAAAGAGAATATGCTGTTGCTCGACACGGAAGGCGTGATTCATACTGGACGAGAAAATCTCAATCCTTACAAATTTGCATTCGCACGGGATACGACTAAACGTACTATCGCTGATGCTTTACAAGATGCTGACGTATTTATCGGGGTAGCAAAACCCAATCTATTGGATGCCTCACTCCTCAAATTAATGGCACCTCGTCCGATAGTATTCGCACTATCCAACCCAACACCGGAAATTATGCCGCATTTAGCTTTAGAAGCACGCGAAGATTTAATTATCGCGACAGGGCGCTCTGATTTTCCTAATCAAGTTAATAATTTACTCTGCTTTCCCTATATTTTCCGCGGAGCACTTGATGTGAGAGCTAAATGTATCAATCAAGAAATGCAAATCGCGGCAGTAGAAGCCATTCGCTCTCTGGTTCATGAGCCGGTTCCTCAAGAAGTCAAAGATAATTACCCCCAGGTGAAAGACTGGACTTTCGGCCCGAATTACATTCTCCCAAAACCTATTGACCCGCGTTTATTGGAACGCGTGCCTCATCAAGTCAAAAAGGCCGCAATTGCAAGTGGCGTTAATCGTATCTCAACGCAGGAAAACTCAGTTTCTGAGACCCTTTAATACCCGAAGGAATCTAAGTGACTCATTTACTTTTAGTTAGTCTTTTGATTAACTAATTAAAAAAGGAGATTATTTTGTCAAATTACTCGAAAAAACATAACAAAACAATGCTGTTCTCTTGGTTGGTCTGCGGTGTTGGTGTGCTTTTTTATGCATATGAATACTTGTTGCGTATTTCACCGTCGGCGATGGAAGGACCGCTACGCGACCATTTTGTCTTGTCGGCAACCGGATTTGGCCTCTTATCCTCAATCTATTACTACGCCTATGTTCCTATGCAATTGCCCGTGGGTATTCTAATGGACCGATTTGGTCCAAGACGGTTACTCGCCTTTGCTTGCTTTATTTGTGTACTAGGTACCTTAATGTTTTGTCAAACCCACATCTATCAAGTCGCTATCATTGGGCGTTTTTTAGTCGGCGCAGGATCTGCCTTTGCCTTTGTTGGTGTCCTCAAGCTCTCGACTATATGGCTACCAGAAGATAAATTGGCGATGGTGGCAGGATTAACCTCGGCTTTAGGCACCGTGGGTGCCATGTTTGGTGATAACGTACTTTTAGTCGCCGTTAATAAAGTCGGTTGGCAACAGACGGATGCGTATACCGCATTATTCGGTATCGGACTCATTTTCTTAATTTGGTTTGGTATTCACGATCATAAATCAGACTTGAAAAGCGGTGGAACCATTCAAACGTTCAAACAAAACTTGCTAGATCTGAAGGTTATCATCCGTAATCAACAAATATGGATTAATGGTCTGTTTGGTTGTTTGGTGTATTTGCCCACAACTGTTTTTGCAGAATTATGGGGCATACCCTATCTTTCTCACGCACATCACATGTCAGAAACACAGGCTGGATTTGCCAATTCACTCCTGTTTTGCGGATTTATGGTCGGTGCACCACTGATGGGTTACATCTCCGATCATATCAAACGCCGTAAACCGCCTATGATAATCGGTGCTTTGGGTGCCGCGATTATTATGTCGATTATTATCTTTTGCCCAGGCCTGAGTTACAAAGTAGTGACTATTCTTATGTTTACCCTCGGTCTTTTTTATAGTGCCCAAGCGATTGTTTTCGCAGTCGGAAGAGAACTTAGCCCTGCTAAAGCTGCAGGAACGGCCATTGCATTAACTAATATGATAGTGATGATTGGGGCCATGCTGCTGCAACCCTTAATCGGTAAACTCCTAGATTGGAGTCTTTGGTTACACCAGAGCCATTCAACCTTTGGCAATTATAAACATCAGGTTCAATCTATGTTACATATCTACAGCGCTCAAGACTATCAGTTTGCCATGGCTATCATTCCTATCGGTATTCTCATTGCAGCACTGTTGACTTACTTTATACGAGAAACGCATGCCGAATCAAAAGACTGAGCATTATTCACGTAGACATCTCATAACCGGCAGCCTTATTTGCGCTGTCGGCGCTTTTTTTTACTGTTATGAATTCATCTTAAGAATTATTCCAGGGATCTTACAAGACGAAATTCGAATAGCATTAGGCAATCTTTCTGCTACCACTTTTAGTCAAATCGCAGCCCTCTATTACTTAGCTTACTCGCCTATGCAACTTCCAGTGGGCATTCTTATGGATCGGTTTGGTCCTCGATATTTACTCTCTCTAGCTTGTCTATGCTGCAGTATCGGATCCTTTCTGTTTAGTGACTCTTCGCTGATTACCGTAGGTTTCGGACGTTTATTGGTAGGATTCGGCTCTGCTTTTGCATTTGTGGGGTTGCTGTCTGCCGCGGTTAATTGGTTACCTACACGCTTTTTTTCTTTAGTGGCGGGGATGATGACAACCTCAAGTATGTTAGGGTTGATTTACGGCGAAATTCATATCACACATCTTGCGTATAATTTTGGCTTACATCGAGTATTAGTTATGGTGGCTAGTGCAGGTCTCATCATCACATCAGCCATTTTTATAATTGTAAGGGAGAGCCCAGTAAAATATTCGCATCAAAGCATTCCCTACTCCCTATTCATGAAACAAGTCCTACAGGTCTTTCACTCACGGTATATTTGGATCATCGGCGTTATGGGCGCGTGCTTGTATAGCTCTCTATCGGTTTTTGGAGAACTATGGGGTAAATCGTTTTTAGAAGTCACCTTTAACTTAAACAAAACACAAGCGGCACAAACCATATCCGCTTTATTTCTCGGTTGGGCGCTGGGCGCTCCAATCTGTGGTTATCTTTCAGACCGGAGTGGTGAACGCTTACGCCCTATCATTTTGGGTGCCATCGGCGCACTCATCTGTATTAGCCTCATCCTTTACTATCCTTCGCTTTCTTATCGTTGGCTCACTATACTGATGTTTGGCTACGGTGCTTTCAGCTCTATTGAAATCATTGTTTTTATAATGGGCAAAGAATACAGCGCTAGTGAAGAACTTTCCGGTACAATATTTGCTGTGACCAATATGATCGTTTCATTGGGGGGAATGCTCTTGCAACCACTGGTAGGCGCACTGTTAGACTGGTCGTCTCCCCATTCCTATCTACATTTTTATACTGCGAAGAATTACCGTTTTGGATTGTCTATTTTAGTTATTTCCATGGTGATAGTCATCGTTATAGCCACTGGATTATCCCAATGTACCCCTTCAAGGGCGAAAAACAGCCAATAATTCTCGCACAGGCAAGCGTTGATGGGTTTTGCAGTTAATCAGACGGCATACCTGAAACG
>CANNJG010000097.1 GCA_947504795.1 Legionellaceae bacterium | reverse complement strand
CGGTGTTAAATCTTTTTCATCGTCTTTTTTGTTTTCTTTTATATGTTCGGATTTCTTGCTTAGGACTTGATTGGCTTTTATCTCATTAAGGGTATCTTTGGGTCCTGGGTTATGATAGCGGATTTGTTGCTCAGCGGGTGTATCGACAGGACCGTTATTATAATAACGGTATTGAATTTCTAAGGGGGTATCTACTGGACCTTGATTATTGAGATCATTCATTAAGGATTTTGGCGTTGGTGTTAAAGCTGTTTTCTTAGGATGTGGCTTTGCAGGCCGTTTAGTCGTCATAATCTCGAACCTTCGAAGACATTGTATTTATTAAATAATTCAAAGTGGGCTAATTAACAATGTCTGGGTGCTGCATCCCTGCAGCAGTCGAGGCATCCTGCAAATGACATCCTGTCATAAAATCTATATCATCCTTTGATTCAGTATTATAACAATCTAAAATTTGGTGTCACTGTCTATATGGATGACATTTTGTTGAGATATTTCTTAAATAATTGTAAGAATTTAGCCTAAAAAACCTTCTCAAACAGCCCAAGTAGTGTTTTTATTTTTATTTGCTCGATTCTTATTGTTGATCAAGGGCTCCGGAACTTAACCCGAGGAAAGAAAAATGGTTTTTTTGTTGCTGGGGCCTGCTCAATTAAATAAGTGAACACTCTCGCTCCATGCGAAATTTTTTCACTATTTTTTGATTAATATGTGATGCATTGAGTTGTTCTGCGACAATTATATTAAAATTTACCGGTTTTAATTCCTGTTTCGAGCTAGAACCCCTAAATTAAATATCATTCCGAAAGGATGGGTTTCAGTTTAGCCGATTTGTGCCGCTCTCTAAGCTCAACATCAATGTATTTGTCCGTAGTTGCGCTCGAACTATGGCCCGCATCATCACGCACATGTTCCCGCGGTCGATGCTTCACATCATCAGAAATCCCGGTATGGCGCAACCAATGGACGGTGGCTTCATTCAGCGACTCCGCTTCTTCTAAATGATGATCTTCCTCCAGTCGATGAATACTTTTATCAAAGCAGGACTGCACGATTTCTCTAAGATAGGTCGTACTTGTCATCGGTCCTTTGCCCTTATTTTTAGGGAATAAAACACTTTGGTCTGCTGCGGAAGGGTAGGTAGGTAACCCCAAATGACGACGATACCGAATCAATGCTTCTAGCATGGCATTACTTACTGCAATTTGCCGTTCTTTATTGCCTTTACCAACGGTTTTAAACCACCAATTTCCATCATGATCCCGATAAAAATCACACATCCTTGGTACCCAGCGCTCACTGGCCGCCAGCTCGGAAATACGTAAATACATAGAGTACAGCGCTGTCATAATAAATAGCGTTCGTTCATGCTGTTCAGGCTCATACATAGCCATGATTTTTGCAGAATCCACGACGTATGACCATTGTAAAGCCGTTAAACGCCGAATAGGGGCCTGAGTTTGCTGTTTACGGATAAATTTACTTTTTTGGCGGATAAGCGCCACAGGATTCATATAGATATATTCCTCTTGAATCAAGTAATTAAAAAAAGTGCTCAAAATCGCAAATAATTCTTTAAGTGCGCCCTGAGACCATTCAAAGTCCTCTACACTGACTTGTTTTCCCTGACGATGTGCAACTTTAGAAAGAGTCGCTACAAAGGGGCGCCATTCAGGGTTAGGTATGCGTTCGCCTTGCCGTTCAGTAAAACGAGGGGCTTTTTTAATGCCGATCCATGTTTTGGGCGGGCTTTGGCAAAAGGTCACGAAGGACTCAATATGTTCACGCTTAATTTGCGATAAAGTGAGTCCCGCAATGTGGTGACTCCATTGCAAAATACGCTCTACTTCTCTGCGATAAGAGTTAAAGGTTCCTAAACTTCCTGTGTAGCTTTTTAAAAAAGCAAGCGCATGATAATAATCACTTTCTTGAATCATGACATGCTGTGGCTTTTTTACAATCGCTTTATCAATATATTCCAGTGTGTCAAATAAGGGCAGGGGAGGCTTTAGTTGGGTCATGACATTCATGCGTCTAAGGTGTTCCGTGTATCATAGTCAACTTCTCATAGATTGTCATATAAACATCTTTCAAATGTAGCTTAAATGGCTCTGTCGCAAATTTTACAGGAAGTTAAAGCTGTCCTATTTTGGAGTGTAGTTAAGCTGCAAGTTCATAAAACTGCTTCTAAGCAGGGAGCTCTCCCATATGCTCCATTTTTACTTTTTTAAGCATCCGGTGCAACTCAATTACTGCAATGGTTGCTTCTGCTGACTCAAATGACTTAAATCCAAGAGTATATTGAGTGACGTGGCTGCTCTTAATGATGATGTACGCACAACACTTATAAGAGGATTAAATTAAGACGCGGTTGCCCTTTAGTCATACATTTATTTTGTTTATATCAAGAATCTTTGATATACTATCGCGTCTGATGATGCATGCTTAGTTTATTGCGATAAAATAGGTAAAATTATCCACGAACAAAAGCAACTTGTTTAGGAGTCATAACAAAATGGCAGTACAACAGAATAAAAAATCGCGCTCACGTCGTGATATGCGTCGTTCACATGATGCGCTTACGTTACCAACATTGTCAGTGAATGCTACAACAGGTGAGACACACCTACGTCATCATCTTACTCCCGATGGCTACACGCATGATGGTCGTAAAGTAATTGCTACAGGGACTGTCTACGAAGATCAAGAGTAAACTTCATTGAATATCGTCACAATAGCAATTGACGCCATGGGCGGTGATCATGGCGTGAGTGTCGTTGTTCCTGCTACGATTCGAGCGGTTCAGCGTCACGACAACCTGCGTTTGGTTCTCGTAGGGGATAGGCATCTCATTACGAAAAACATGCAAAAACTAGGTTATGCAGTCGATAGTTTCCCACAAATTCGTATTGAACATGCGTCGGAGTCGGTGACTATGGATGAATTGCCCTCACACGCCTTGCGTAATAAAAAAGATTCCTCGATGCGAGTTGCTGTTAATCTGGTACGAGATGGTCATGCTGAGGCTTGCGTGAGTGCGGGCAATACCGGTGCGTTGATGGCAACCGCTCGCTTTGTTCTGAAAACCTTACCAGGCATTGATCGTCCGGCTATCATAGCCGAATTACCCACTAAAAAAGGGCGTACCTGGGTGATTGATTTAGGCGCTAATGTAGATTCTTGCGCAGAGCATTTATTTCAATTTGCCGTCATGGGATCCGCTCTTATTCAAGCATTACTTCAAAAAGACAAACCTAAAATCGGACTACTCAATATCGGTGTTGAAGAAATCAAAGGCAACGACCAAGTGAAACGTACCGCGCACATGTTATCGGAATGCAAACAATTAAACTATGTGGGATATGTAGAAGGTAATCATTTGTTTTCTGGGGACATCGATCTCGTTGTGTGTGATGGATTTGTGGGTAATGTCGCATTGAAATGTAGTGAGGGACTCGCTTCACTGATGACAGGATTATTGCGTGAAGAATTCGAAAAATATTGGTGGACAAAATTAATGGGCGTCTTAATCAAGCCTGTATTATCTAACTTTAGACGATGTTTTGATCCAGGGCGTTATAACGGGGCTAGCTTCATAGGACTGAACGGCATTGTCGTGAAAAGTCATGGTGGTGCTGATTCTACTGCGTTTGAGTATGCTATTGAAGCAGCTATGTTACAAGTGGAATCACGCGTTGTAGAATTGGTAAAAGATCAAATAGCCGATTTTGTGAATCAAGGCCTTTTGCTATAAATAAAAGTGAGTCGTACGTTATGATGAATCAGGCTATTGTGTTTCCTGGGCAAGGATCACAATCTGTTGGAATGTTAGCTGAGCTAGCGGAACGTTATTCTGGTATTAAAGCAACCTTTCATAGTGTTTCTGAACATTTAGGGTACGATCTCTGGCAGCTGGTGCAACACGGTCCAGCCGATGTACTCAATCAAACCGTCTATACACAAGTAGCCATGCTGACCGCTGATGTTGCTGTTTTTAATGTTTTGCGATCGCAAGGTACGCTTCACCCTAAAATGATGGCAGGGCATAGTCTGGGAGAATATGCAGCACTGGTTTGCTCAAATGCGATCTCCTTGCTCGATGCCGCAAGCCTAGTCCAAACACGCGGGCGCTTAATGCAAGAAACGGTCTCTGCTGGCGTGGGCGCAATGGCAGCTATTGTTGGTTTGGACGATGCGCAAGTGCGCACTATTTGTGAACACAGTACGACATTAACAGAACAGGTCACTCCAGCGAATTTTAATGCGGTTGGTCAAGTGGTGATAGCCGGGCATCTAGCTGCGGTGGAGCGCGCGATTACCTTAGCAGAAAAAACCGACGCGCGTTTAGCCAAAATCATTCCCGTATCGGTTCCTTGCCATTGCGCTTTGTTAGTCCCTGCAGCGGAATTATTCTCTGAAGCATTGGCAGCCGTGCAGTTTCAACGCCCTAACATTGACGTGATATCGAATGTAGATTTGAGTACGTACGAATCAGCCGATCACATTCGTAGTCTGTTATGCCAACAGTTATATTCTCCGGTGCGTTGGGTAGAAACCATCCAAAAAATGAAGCAAAACAGAGTCACTCACATTTTGGAATGTGGTCCAGGAAAAGTGTTGAATGGTCTAATTAAACGAATAGATAAGTCAATACAAGTGGGTTCGGCTTGTGATGAATTATCTCATGTATGAGGTGAATTGTGGTTGATTTAAGCGGAAGAGTTGCTTTAGTAACTGGGGCAAGCCGCGGTATAGGGCGCGCTATCGCATCATTGCTTGCAAAAAATGGCGCCTATGTCATCGGGACTGCCACGTCGCAAGCTGGAGCAGAGGCGATTACCTTGCTATTTCAGGAGCAACAATGTCAGGGAGAAGGTTTTATTTTAGATGTCAGTAAGCAAGACTCTGTCGATTCGCTTATGTCATATTTGGACGAGCACAAGAGAAATCCTGCTATTTTAGTGAATAACGCAGGCATTACTGCAGATAATTTATTGCTCCGCATGGAAGATGAAGAATGGTACAGCGTGATTGAAACCAATTTAAGTTCTGTTTATCGCATGAGTAAAGCGTGCTTAAGGACCATGGTACGCGCGCGTTTTGGACGGATCATTAATGTCGGGTCAGTCGTTGCCTCCTGTGGCAACCCAGGGCAATCAAATTATACTGCGGCAAAAGCAGGTTTAATTGGCTTTTCTAAATCATTGGCAGCAGAAATAGGCAGTAGAAACATAACCGTCAACGTAGTAGCACCAGGGTTCATTGATACTGAAATGACTGCTGTTTTACCGGACATGATTAAAGAGGAAATGTTAAAACGTATTCCTCTAAAACGCTTGGGCCATGTCAATGACATCGCTGAAGTTGTTGCCTTTTTGGCCTCAGATGCAGCAGGATATATTTCAGGTGAGACCATTCATGTGAATGGTGGTATGTACATGGCATAACCTGCAACGTCAGCAGTACATTATGCCTGGAGCACAGATATGCGAATAATTTCTGAAATCTTAAAAGTAAGGAACACCAAGTAGTGACATAAAAATTGCCAAGAGCATTTTCATGTTGTTGAGTTTAAGGTAATCTGTAAAATTCACAAATTCGTAAGATAGGCTAGATGGTTGGAACCACTTGTGATGATAGGGTAGAGCGCTTATACTCCTCACAAGATTTAAGGGGATATTGAGCTGCAGAGAAAGTGGGTAATGTCTCTGTGAATGTTGGGAACACTGTGCTTTGCCCAATATTAACTGAAAATTGCCCTAGTTGACTTTTTTCTGTTATAACTAAGGTTTTTATAAACTAAAGAGGACAAGAACACTATGAGTACTGTACAAGAACGAGTTCGAAAAATTGTTGTTGAGCAATTGGGTATCAAAGAAGATGAATTAAGTAACGATGCTTCTTTTGTGGATGATTTGGGTGCAGATTCGTTAGATACTGTAGAATTGGTGATGGCACTTGAGGAAGAATTTGAAACAGAAATTCCAGACGAGAAAGCTGAAAAAATCACAACGATTCAAGAAGCGATTGACTACATTGAGTCAAATTTGAATAAAGAAGAAAAATAAGGCATCTATTCACCACAGTTCCTGAAACTCGAAGAACCGTCAGATTTAAATCCAGGTTGGACGAAATACTTGCAGAAAAGCGCACCATACTCAAGTATATGCGCAGTGACAAGCCGGCGTTTCGTTCAAATCTACCGGGTTTCCTTGAAGATTCTGAATAGCGACAGAATAAGTACGATATTGGCGTTATCCCGTACCTCTCTCTATAGACATCCTTCGATAAGCTAAGGATAACCTGAGTGGGGCAGGCCTTACGTAAAAGCCGGGGTTGAGGTAGATTTAGGATTGAATAAGGTCATTTAGACTTTTTAGTCCCCAATCGAATGAAACGAGCGGCATTTTACGTAACCCCTGTGTAGGGGCGATGATACGCATAATTAAATTAGGAGTGAGTGTTTTGACTAAATCAATGGTGAAGCGGCGCGTCGTGGTGACTGGCATGGGGATGGTATGTCCCGTTGGTCTAACCGTTGCAGAATCATGGCGCAATATTTTAAATGGTGTGAGTGGCGTGGGTCCGGTAGAGGGCTTTGACGTGACGGATTACCCTAGTAAAATTTGGGCAAAAGTTAAAAACCTAGACGTCGAAGCGTTTATTCCTGCTAAAGATGCGCGCAAAATGGATCCCTTTACTCAATACGGAATGGTTGCCGCTTATGAAGCCATGAAAGATTCGGGATTGGTGATCGATGAGGCATTGTCCTATCGAACCGGCGTAGCTGTGGGTGCTGGGATTGGGGGTATTCACACGATTACCACTAATTTTGAACGGCTGACTAACGGAGGACCACGAAAAGTCTCGCCATTTTTTGTTCCTGCAGGGATCATTAACATGCTTGCGGGCCATATTTCCATTGAATACGGTTTGAAAGGCCCTAACATTGCGGTTGTAACCGCTTGCACAACAGGAACCCACAATATCGGACTAGCAGGCAGAATGATTGCTTATGGCGATGCAGATGTTATGGTGTGTGGTGGCGCAGAAATGACGAACACGCCGCTGTGTTTGGCTGGTTTTTCCGCGGTTCGTTCTTTATCAAAACGAAATGATGCGCCTGAAAAAGCATCTCGACCTTGGGATAAAGATAGAGATGGTTTTGTTATGGGTGAAGGTGCCGGTATT
>CANNJG010000096.1 GCA_947504795.1 Legionellaceae bacterium | reverse complement strand
ATGCTTCGATGTTAACGGCCACTTTTGCAGTAATTGGGTCACTTCTTCAATCAACCCTGCTTCCAACATTGCTAAAAAGCGCTGCGCAATACGCTTATGCAGCCAGTTTCGATCCTTGGGCATTAGAATCATATTCACATAAGCAATCTGACGACTATCAGCACGACTTTCACCTAGCCATTGTGATAATGGTTTTTGACTCACTTGGTATACTTCTAGTGCTCGAATAATCCGTTGGTTATCATGCGGATGAATACGTTCCGCAGACACAGGGTCGCAACAAGCCAATTCTCCATGCAAAAATGCCAAACCCTTTTCATTCATTTGTGCGATTAAGACGTCA
Source organism: Legionellaceae bacterium (assembly GCA_947504795.1). Taxonomy (GTDB): domain Bacteria; phylum Pseudomonadota; class Gammaproteobacteria; order Legionellales; family Legionellaceae. Next base: position 6,860 of record CANNJG010000096.1, on the reverse strand, counting down.
CGAACCCCACTATCTGCAGCCGGCAATGCGGCTAGCCCCTGTTGCAGTGCACGAAAATACATCATGGTTCCACCCACAAGTAACGGGATATGACCTCGGGCTTGAATAGCTTCGCCACAAGCGACCACATCCTTGCAACATTGTGCAACAGAATAAGACTCGGTTGGATCCAAAATATCTATCAAGTGATGAGGCGCATCTGCCAATACCAAGGCGTCGGGTTTGGCAGAGCCAATATCCATGCCGCGATAAATCATGGCCGAATCAATACTGATAATCTCAAAAGGGAAGCGTTGAACTAAAGCAGCGGCTAAATCCGTTTTGCCAGAAGCCGTTGGGCCCATTAGACAAAACCAAGGTAACCCACGGGATGTCGAAAACGGTAGGCTGTTCATACGCACTCAAGCTCATAATTAATGTGCATAACCTTTTGACAAAACGCTATGTCTAAAGGCACACAATACGTTCTTACTTGCGGTGAGTAAGCTCCGTGCGCATGACAATACGCGAGCAATCCCTCTGCTTCATTTGCATCTATATTATACATATCGAATGATTGGCAGGCGATTCCCCGTTGAATCAACGTAGCTCGATCCCCTATGTCCTCTTGTTGGATGACCGAAAAAAATTGGTCGATGTTCAACATGGGTAAACACCGTGGCAAGGTTCGAATAACCAGGCTCGTCAAGGATGAAAAATCGAATTGCACCCCAAATTGAGCGAGTAACCCTTGATTTTGTTCTAAGCGTGCATGGTTATAAACTTTGCAACGCACCGGTACTAACAATGAACGTGGCTCCAAGGGCCAAGCACTTGATTGGAGCTGTTCGCCAAGGTACACCTGATACAAGCCATGCATATTGATCAAATGCATTCCATTGTTAAACAGAGGCAGCATAATAAATTGTGAATTGATCACGCACCACGTGGCATTAGATGTCAAAGACGAGGCTATACGTTGGACGCCATCTGTAACCGGCATAGGCACTTTTGATTCGGAAAAAGGCAAGGGTTGTGATGCCTGCAATTGCTTCGTGATCGTAGATACAATCATCGCGTGCACCAAACGAGGATCACGAAAACGCACCTCATGTTTGGTAGGATGGACATTCACATCTACCTGTTCCGGTGCCATGGATAAATACAGCAAACAGGACGCATAGCGCCCAGGGTAAAGGATAGATTGGTAGGCTTGTCCAACCGCTTGTTGAATTAGTTTATCTTTAATAAATCGTTGATTCAGGTAGGTCCATTGCCTATCACGTTGACTCCGTTGGTAAGCACGCTGCGATACCCAGCCTATGATCTGGAGGAATTCATGCGTTTCTTCCACATACACCGCATCAGCTAAAAAAGCTTGTCCAAATAATTTTTTAACACGGCGCAAGCGACTTGCCTCCGATTGTCCAGGGGCTAAGTGTAGGATCAACTTATTATTATGATTCAGGGTCAACCCAACGCTCGGGACCGACAAGGCGAATTGCTTGACAACCAACTCAATGGCTTGATACTCAGCACGTTCTGTTTTGAGAAAAGTTTTACGCACCGGGGCATTAAAAAATAAATCACGAACATCCACGGTTGTTCCCTGGGTGCGCGGACACGATCGCAACGTTGCACCCGATTCATCCACACTCAACATCATGCCATGCGCTTGATCCATCGGCTTGGAATGCAACGTCAATCGTGACACGGACGCAATACTGGCTAAGGCTTCTCCGCGGAATCCCATCGTCGTAATTTGGTATAAATCAGTTAATTGGGTAATTTTAGACGTCGCATGCGCAGCAATCGCCAAATACATATCATCCGCACAAATCCCAATCCCATTATCACTCACACGGATTTGATTCAGCCCACCAAACCCAATATCAACATGAATATGCGTGGCTAGTGCATCCAGTGCATTTTCCAATAATTCTTTGACCACTGACGCGGGGCGCTCAATCACCTCTCCTGCAGCAATTTGATTGGCAATGCTGGATGGTAATTGTTGAATTCTCATCCTCGCCCTCTGCTCGATGAAGGTCTAATCGGCAATTTGCTGGGATAGCGCCGCTGCTGAACCATTGCTTCAATCCGCGAACCATGAGGTGGATATTCCCAAAAATAATGGTGGATGCCTTGCAACATCGCCTGAGACATACGGGCTTGATAGGCTGGATTATTTAAATTCATTTCTTCGCTTTGATTGGAAATAAATCCGGTTTCAATCAACAGTGACGGAATATCCGGGGATTTCAATACCATAAAACGTGCCTGTTCTACTTTACGGCTATGGAGGGTGGTTAGATTACGTAACTCATATAATATTTGATGGCCGAGTTGCAAGCTGGCACCAATCGTTGCGGTTTGTGATAGATCAATTAATACCGAACGAATCACGCCATTCTCATCATCTAAATTGGCTAAATTCACCCCACCTAATTCAGAGTAATTTTCTTTGGCGGCTAACCAGCGTGCTGCTTCTGACGTAGCACCGCGTTGTGATAACGCAAACACTGACGCACCATGAGAATTATGATTCTCAAAAGCATCGGCATGGATGGCAATAAATAAATCAGCATTATGCCGCCGCGCAATCTGCATGCGTTCTCTGAGGCCCACATAATAATCCCCATCACGCGTCAGTACGGCACGCATGCCGGGTTCTTTATCAATCAAGGCTTTTAACCGCCGCGCAATCGCTAATACCACGTTTTTTTCTCGGGTACGACGTATACCTATTGCACCGGGATCTTTGCCGCCATGGCCTGGATCCAGCACAATGATAACCTCTCGGTTATGACGTGTCGGAGAATGAGATATCGGTTGAGGGGTTGGCTGAATGACGCCGCGAGACTGCAACTGCAATTGCCAGCCTTTGCGCTGCGAAGCTTGGGGATGCCAAATAGTAGTACGAGACGTCACGGGCTGTTTCATTTCAAAGACTAGACGCAATTGTTTGGGCGTGGGATGACCGACACGCACCTGACGAATATAAGGATTGGTCGCGACTGCGCGCGCGACATTCAGCGAGGTAGACGTATCCGTAAAATCAATCACCACTCGCTCGGGATTATGTAACATAAAGACTTGATGACGATCTGGGCCCGACACCCCAAAATTGAAGGTTATTCCTCGGGGTTGTTGAGAGACTGAGATCTGTTGCAATTGCGACGCTCCCGCTGCAAATACCACGCACCACATCATCAAACAAACACTCAAGCGATTCATTGTATATTCCACAAAGAGGCGATAGTTGTCATCAATTGTAAAACTCTACCGTCTCCTGAGTCCGTCAAAACCAGCGCCAAATCCACATGATCTATAGCCAAGGGTATCCGTTCAGGCCATTCGATACAACAAATACTTGTTTGCTGAAAATAATCCCGAAAACCAATGGCTTCAAGTTCCGTTGCATCGACCAGTCGATAAAAATCAAAATGATGAATCTGCTGCAAAGGAAAATCGTAACTCTCAACCAATGAGTACGTAGGGCTTTTAATCCGGGAGTGAACCCCCATTGCACGCAACATCGCTCGTACAAGTGTTGTTTTGCCTGTGCCAATATCCCCACTTAACGTGATCGTCATCGGTGGATGGATATGCGTCGCTAATCGCGCTGCAAATCGCTCTGTATGCACGACCGAAGGTAATTCAATGTCAACAGTTATAGACAGGGGGGGATTATCATTCATCTTCATCGGGTTTATTATTATCTGGCACCAACTTCAAGAATGGTTTTACATTTGATTTGGTTTGCGACGCTGCGGTGGTTTTCGACGGCAACACATCATACTCAACCTCAAACTCCATCCCACGGCCATTTTCTTTGGCATAAATAGCCAATACTGCTGCAGGTGATAAAAAAATCTGCGTTACTTGCCCGGAAAAACGGGCTGTAAATACAATTTTATCGTTATCTAAATGCAACCCACGACACGCTTTTGGCGCGATGTTTAGGACAATGCGCCCCCCATTCACAAAATCTTGCGGGACTTCGACATCAGGGTGAGCGGCATCCACAAGGATATGAGGCGTTAAATCATTATCCACAATCCAGTCGTATAGCGCACGAATAAAATAAGGTTTGTTTGACGTCATCGTAGACATAATTAAGCTGCTCTTATTTGACGTTCTACGTCGGTTAAACTTAATTGAAACGATTCACGCTTAAACAAACGCTCCATGTAATTTAAAAGGCCGGTTGCTTCAAAAGGAACGTCAATACCCAACACAGGCAGTCTCCATAACAACGGCCCTAATACACAATCCAATAGAGAAAACTCTTCGCTGAGAAAGTAAGGCTTATCGGCAAACACAGGTTCTAATGCCAACAAACTTTCTAACAAAAATTGTCGTGCATTTTCAATTTCTAGCCCAGTGGCGATACGAGACATTAAGCCATACCAATCTTGCTCGATACGGTACATCATTTTACGCGATTCTGCGCGCGCAACAGGGTAAACAGGTAATAAGGGCGGATGCGGGAAACGCTCGTCTAAGTATTCCATAATGATACGAGCTTCGTATAACACCAGCTCTCGGTCAATTAAGGTGGGTAAACTTCCATAAGGATTTATTTCTAAAAGTGCATCAGATATACCCTCCGCATGGACCGGCATAATATCAACATTCACCCCTTTTTCTGCCAAAACAATCCGCACTTGGTGACTATATATATCATCCTGATTAGAATACAATGACATGATGGTACGCTTGGTGATTATTGCCATGAAAAGCACCTCATTACATTAAAAATATCGTAAAAGGAATCATTATACCATGTTTTGAGGGTAATTGAGTAAAATATTGTATCGCTTGCAGACCGGGATCACGTGTGGCCATAAATCACTCTAAGCGTCAATGTCCGGCACTTTATGCCTGGCGTCCTAGAATCTTCTTCTGCGCAATTCGTATAATCCAATCGACCCACAAGAAATTCCCAAAAAGCCCATCACCCAAAAGCCAACTTTATAGCGGAGTGCTTGCATAGGATCAGCAGCATAATCTAAAAAGCTTACAATATCCGCTATAACCCTTGCAAAATTTTGAGTGGTCATTTGTTGTTGGACTGGAAATAACACATTCGGCATCATCACTTGATTTATCTTATGGTTCGATACCCCATAGGGCCGAGCAGGATCGGGATAAAATTCCAATAAATACCCGGTCAACCAATTGTTTCCTCGTATCTGACTTATCTTAGAAAGATCCGGCGGCATTTTAGCAAACCAGTGTTGAGCATCCTCGTTGGATAATCCACTGTTACCCGGACTATCCAATACCGACAAATGAAAAGGTGCGACATCCATCACGGCCTGCGGTTGCAAGTCTAAGTCTGTCATCATGCGTTTCCAAGGAAGATACTGCAAACGATGACATCCAGAACAATAATTCATAAACCATACCGCACCTCGTGCTTTGGCTGTGTCAGGAATGGGGCCGGCATGACTGATAGCGATCATCATCATACCTAAAATGATGTGCAAGCGCCTCATCATTGAATATGCTCAGGAAGCAGCCGTGTGGATTCAAATCGTGTATAGAATGGCATCCCTAAAAAATAAACGAAATACAGAAGCGTTGCACCCTGAGCCATAACCTGCTTCCCAGGGGGCTGTTCATGAATGCCCAAATACCCCAACACCACAAAACTAACCACCATTAAACTTAACCCTATTCGTGAGTAGTTCCCCTTATAACGCATGGAACGTACCGGGCTATTGTCCAACCAAGGGACTAAAAACAACAATCCCATTGCGGAGATCATTACCATCACACCCCCCAATTTATGTGGGATCGCGCGCAACATGCCATAAAAAGGTGCCATATACCACAACGGTGTCATCGGATTTGGGGTTACTAGCGGATTCGCTGGCTCCGCGTTCGCGGGCTCTAAAAAATAACCACCAAAATCAGGAAAGAAAAACACGATACTAAAAAATACGGTTAAGAATATCAGCACTGCTGCAGCATCTTTTAAAATATAATAAGGGTAGAAAGCAACCGTTTCTGCAGACAAGCGCTTCGGCACATCGATCCCTTCCGGATTTGAAGAGCCGACGTGGCGCAATGCTATGAGATGTACACTGGTTAGCAACAAAACCATCAAGGGTATGCCTATTACATGTAATGCAAAAAACCGCTGCAACGTGGGTTGCCCTATCATAAAATCACCTCGAACCCAGGTCACTAAACTATCCCCAAAATAAGGTACAACACCAAATATAGCGGTAATGACTTGCGCACCCCAATAGGATAATTGCCCCCAGGGTAACAAGTATCCGAAAAATCCTTCCATGAGTAACAGCACAAATAATAAAACCCCGAGAATCCATACTAATTCACGCGGTCTTTGGTAGGACCCATAGAGTAATCCTCGAAATAAATGGATATACAAAACGATATAAAAAGCCGATGCCCCAGTTGAATGCATTGTTCGAAATAACCAACCAAAATTAACATCGCGCATGATAGTTTCTATCGATTGAAAGGCATCTTGAACGGTTGGGGTATAAAACAAGGTTAACCAAAATCCCGTCACGAGTTGATTGACTAAAACCAAAAGCGCCAACACCCCAAAACAATATAAAACATTTAAATTTTTGGCAACATAATAGTGACTGAAATATCTGCGCCAAACATAGTCGATAGGTAACCGCGCCTGCAACCACCTACCTAGTTTTTGCGTCCGTTTCATACATTATCACCCATTATCAACGTGTGATCATCGATAAATCGATAGGGAGGAACTTCTAAATTAATAGGCGCAGGTACGTGCCGATAAACGCGTCCCGCTAAATCAAAACGGGATCCATGACATGGACAATAAAACCCCCCGACATCCTGAGCCAATAACGGATCATGTTGTTTAT
>CANNJG010000095.1 GCA_947504795.1 Legionellaceae bacterium | reverse complement strand
TTAGAAATGGTAATAATATGGTTTTTTGGTACCAAAAATATACACTATGCTATACTTAGCTTATGCCGATATTTGAGTGATCGATTCGTGAACGATATTAATGAAATTCTTCAACAAAACAGTGTTGAAGCAATGGTGCCTAAAATAATTCATTATTTTCATGCTCATTTGGGTATGAAGGTCACTGTTTTTGAATTTGAGTCGTCAAAAGAACGAAATATTGGTATTGAGTATAAGTTAAACGTTGCTCGTACCCCTTTAGACACTGACGATCTCTTAGCGCTACTTCAGACACATTTTAGACAAGTTTTGATTATTCCTGCTCAAGACTCAAATATAATGCTAGTTAAATTTCAAACTCTAATGGATACGTCCTGTCAAGAAACGCAAGAATCACCCAAAGCGAACATTACTTTTTGTTTTGCATGCGGTTTATTTGTGGCTGTGCACTTGAATATCGAAATAGAGAAGCGAATACAGGAGCTATTCAATCCTAAATTAACCAACGCAGAATTATTTACAACACTTAAGAAATCGAATGAACTAATATCTGAACTTAATCTTAAAGAGATTAGTAGGTTACACGACGCTCTCAACAACAAACTTTATACTTTGTTGACTAAACAACCAATTTTGACTCCAGAAGAAGTACGTATAAAGGAATTGATCAAAACGCAATTGACCACGCTCGAAGACAATATTCAATTGATTATAAACGAAAGCAGCATTAAATTAGCATTAGTTGATTTATTTTCAATCTACGAAGAACATCTCAACGGTTGTATTTCTGACCTGCAGAAGACTAAAAAACTAGGCTTGATACACGAGTTGAAACGATATTGTCAACGCGAAGATATTAGACTTGAGGTTATTCATAATGTGATGCAGGACAATAAACAATTACTCACCAGCGACTCAGTTGGACAATATCTTTATAATATATTTTGCTATTTATTCGGATTAATAAACAAAAGAGTAAATTATGGACTGAAGCTATTTAACATTAGGGGTGATGAACCAGAAGTTCCTACCGAAGAAACTAGACTTTTGTCCCCGACAGACAAGAGATACTAAATTAAGCCCCCCGTTATGCGGCCTGCTGACGCATTTGAACATTATGCATAATCAAATAACGCTGACACAATAATGGTGTGCTCTGGTATAAATAATGCAAATACGCACAGGTAAGACCTTGCTGGCATGTTGGGCAGATACAGGCCGAATCAATAGGCGCGAAGTGTTCTGAAAACACAGTATCTAAAATCGAAACCGTACGAATAACGCTTGACTCCGCTCGATAAATGCGACCCTGGTATCCATCAGCAGAGGGTTTATCTGAGAGATCATATCCTTCGGACTCACAATCCCAGATGATCTTTGATACGGCACGCTTAAGATACGACTCTAAAAAAATCATACCCTTGGGTAGCAATAGAACCGTGGGTTGAAGTCTGTCTATCAATGCCCAAAAATCAGTTTCCGTAAAGTGATGTGTCGCGCCATCATAGTGCGATTTTATTCGAAACCCACCGTGTGCATGCGGGGTTAAGGTTCGTGCATCCAATAGGACGTCTTGGGTCCATCCTAAAAATTCGTGTATTGTTTCTAAGCCAGGAAAATAAGCGAGTCCAGGTTTCATTACCCACTCCGCACAATCATACGCAATCATAGTAATGCCTAGCGCATACCAATTGTCGTTGGTGAGACACGCACCTGCAGGGGTTGAACGATAAGGCACGAGTTGCGTCATAGTAATAAGCTCGCGTCGCCATAACTTAAAAAACGATAGCCTGCAGCAATGGCTATTTGATATAAGGCCATGGTCTGTTCATAACCAATTAACGCAGATACTAACATTAATAAGGTAGACTCCGGTACATGAAAATTGGTAATCAGCCCATCACAGACTTGGAACGTATACCCTGGTTTAATAAAAATACGCGTCTCGCGACAACAGGGTTCGAGCACGCCACCCTCAGCAGCTGATTCAAGCGCTCTAAGTGCCGTCGTTCCGACCGCAACCACCCGCCCACCCCTCGCACGGGTCGCGGCTACCGCGTCACATAAGGATTGAGATAGGGTAAACCATTCAGAATGCATCGCATGATCCGCAATCTGTTCACACCGCACAGGCCGAAACGTCCCGGCGCCTACATGCAAGGTGGTATATGCCAATCCTATGCCCTTTGCGGTTAATTGCGCAAGAAGTGCCTCATCAAAATGCAATCCGGCTGTCGGTGCAGCAACTGAGCCTTTGTATTTCGCATAGACGGTTTGGTAGCGTTGGAGGTCCGACGCTTCATCTTCGCGCGTGATGTACAAAGGCAAAGGAATATGTCCAATCGCTTCTAACATCATTTCCACTGCACCCATAGCACGACATTCATACAAATCTGCACGCTTTGCCAAGACCTCAATTTCCCAACCAGCAGTCAAATGAATCCGCATACCGGCTTTTGGCGCTTTGCTGGCTTTGATATGTGCCAAGAACTCATGGTCATTAACGATGCGCTCAACCAAGAGCTCAACCCGTCCGCCACTGGCTTTATGCCCATATAAACGCGCAGGTATCACTCGACTATCATTAAACACGAGTAAATCACCCGCACGTAAATATGCAGCCAAATCGCGAAAATGGCTATGTACATGCGTTTCTTTTCTCCGGTCATATACGAATAAACGTGAATCACTGCGTTGCGCCAAGGGATATTGAGCAATCAATTCCGGCGGTAAATTAAAATAAAAATCAGTAGTTTTCAATTTAAGATACTCAGCAGCTAGTTAATTTTGGGGGATAAAATACTACGATATACGTCATCATATACTCCACTTTGAATAGGTCCGTCTATAGTAAAACGACGTATTCTAACATGATTTTGCCCGAGCCAGGTACTGCCTCGGGCAAGATTATGTGTGGTTTTCACTCACCCTAAACGTTAGATCCCGCGGACAAGCCGCGGGACGTCTTAAACTGCCACTACAGAGTCAAAACTGAGACAGACGCCTCTTGGAGAAACCACGAAATGTCTAAATGTGTATTATTGGAAGTAAAGATTAAAAAATATATAAATACCAATCACCAAGAGAATGAACCCTTGACCCAGTACGTATTGTTTACTCTGTATCAACATACGCATCCACTTGAAAGCAGCTTCAGGAAAAAACAAACGTAACAAACCCGTCAGTAAAATCAGCCATGCCACCAATGTCACAACCATTTGCCAATTATGCGTCCATACATTGTGGCTAAACACCATCAATAACCCTAAAATAATACAGATAATACCATTGAAAAACACTAACGCTTTCTTAGCAATAATTTCCTTTAAAACGGCTTGAATATGTTTAGGATGAATCAACATAAACAAACCAAAAATTACCAAATACGCAGCCATGACTGAAGCCAAATATATTTTACCCATGCTATCCTCCTGAATTAATGTACCATTTAAGCATAGCAGAGGTTTGAAAAAAAACATGAGGAGGTCTCAAAATCGAAGCTGGAATAAAGCGAAGCGGTTCCTCTACTGCAAACACGCCAAATACCGCGCCACGGTGTCTTGCATGCCCCAGTATAAAGCATCACAAATCAGAGCATGGCCGATAGATACTTCGTCAATCATTGGAATAGTCCGGATAAAATCAGTTAAATTATCTAGATTCAAATCATGACCTGCATTCAATCCAATCCCTAATTCGTAGACGGTTAATGCAACAGCTTCGTATTGAGCAACAATAGTGCGGACGTCTGGCGTACCATACGCTTCGGCATACGCTTCTGTGTATAACTCTACTCTGTCGGTCTTAACGGTCACCAAGGCTGCAATATCTTGTGCGGTTATCTGCATTGGATCGATAAATAAGGCGGTTCGAATACCTTCTTCGTGCAAACGCGCTATCACTGTTTTCAAAAAATCAGCATGCCTAACTATTTCCCAGCCCGCATTAGAGGTTAAAACATGCGGTGGATCCGGTACTAAGGTGCATTGAGCAGGCCGAACGGATGTGACCAATTTTAAAAATGGTTCATCGGGGTACCCCTCGATATTAAATTCAACATCAATGGCTTCAGCAAGAGCGTACACATCCTTTACGCGAATATGCCGCCCATCCGGCCGCGGGTGAACGGTTATCCCCTGTGCGCCATAACGAATGATGTCCAAAGACATTTTCAAAACATCTGGGTTATTCTTACCGCGAGCATTGCGAAGCGTAGCAAGCTTATTCACATTGACACTGAGTTTTGTCATTCCCGCCTCGTTATTTCACACAAGTTGTCTTAATAAAATCAACCACGGACATATAAAACGCTTGACCCCATAAATCACTGTGGCCTTTATTATCAATAGCGATAAAAGTTTTAGGCTCATTGGCTTTTAAAAACAAGGTTTTTCCTTCATCGAAAGGCACCAACGTATCATCCTTGCCGTGCAACACAAGTAACGGTGCATGTACTTGAGTAATTCGAGATAGCGAATCATATTTATCAATTGGTTTAATCGGCAACCAAGGATAATGCAACCGCGCCAAACTCGACATTGACGTTAAGGGTGATTGTAATACCACACAACCCACAGGGTATTCAGTGGCTACCTGGGTGGCTACTGCGGTTCCCAACGATTCCCCGTATACAACAATCTGATTTAGCGGGATACCTTGCTTCTGCAAAAAATGCATGGCTGTGCGTGCATCGTCGTAGAGACCAGTCTCGGTAGGCGACCCCGGATTGCCCCCATATCCTCGATACTCCAAAAGAAATACCCCAAATCCTGACTGGATGAATTGCCGTGCCAAGGGCATACGACCACCGATATGTCCAGCGTTTCCATGTAAAATCAATACGCTAGGTTGACGCGCTTGTGCCGGACGATACCAAGACAATAAGGACAGATTATCTTGAGTGGACAAGGTCACTTCTAACAAATCCGTCGCTTGGTAGTCAATTAACGTCGGCCGCGTCTTGAGTGGCGAGTACATTAAATGTCGTTGAAAAACATAGACCAACCCTAAAGCGCTAGCGAAGCAGACACACAACACGACAATGAATTGTTTTAACATAGTGTCAGTCCTTTTGACGAATAAAATCACGTATTATCTGGATCCCTGTGAACAATCTCCCTGATCTTGAAGATTACTGCTATGAGAGATCCTGCGCTGCGCGCCAGATGCGATCAACTCTTTAAAAAATAATCACGAATAAAACTTGCTAACTCCGCAACGGGAACTCGGGTTTGTTGCATAGAATCTCGGTCACGAACGGTAACCGTATCATGATTATCCGTTTCTTCACTTTTTCCGATCGTATCAAAATCAACCGTCACACATAAAGGTGTGCCTATTTCATCGTGTCGACGATAGCTCTTACCAATATTACCACTATCTTCGTACGAAACACGACCGATAGCCAAGGCTTGCATCTGCTGCTTAATCGCTTTAGCTTTTGCGACCAATGTCTCATTATTTCGCGCTAAGGGAATCACTGCAACTTTAATCGGAGCCAAATGGGGTTTCAACTTTAAAACAATACGTTGTTTGCCATCACCTAACGTTTCTTCCGTATAGCTTTCAACTAAAATCGCTAATACGCCCCTATCCACCCCCGCAGACGGCTCAATCACGTAGGGCACCACAAAGGCATTGGTATCGAGATCCAACATCGCTAATTTTGCAGTACTTTCCGGATTTTGCTTTACTTGTGCTGTCAGATTTAATTCTGATTGATGGCGTGTGTGAGAACCCAAATCAAAATCCGTTCTATTGGCAATGCCTTCAATTTCTTCAAATCCATGAGGAAAATGGTAGAGAATATCCACCGTTTTTTTCGCATAATGCGCTAAATCTGCTTTCTCTTGGTTCAGAAGTTGCAGATGCTCTCGCGGAATACCCTGCTTTATCCACCAAGCCAAGCGCGTATCGACCCACGTATCATGCCACGCTTCGTCTTCACCTGGTTTGACAAAAAATTCGATTTCCATTTGTTCAAATTCTCGTACCCGAAAGATAAAGTTTCTAGGGGTAATTTCGTTACGAAATGCTTTTCCAATTTGCGCAATCCCAAAAGGCAACTTTTGAGGGGTCGAATCGATCACATTTTTAAAATTTGAAAATATACCTTGGGCTGTTTCAGGGCGTAAATACGCGAAAGCCGCCTGATCTTGAACTGGGCCAACATTCGTCTTAAACATCATATTAAACGGACGAGCTTCGGTAAAGTTCTTCGAACCACAACTCTCGCATTGACCATTTACAACATGATCTGCACGCCAACGGCGTTTACACTCATAACAATCTACCATCATATCAGCAAAGGTATCTTCGTGCCCGGAATAGCAAAACACAGCGCGATGCGACAAAATAGACGAATCGAGACCAACAATATCATCGCGTTCATAAATATTCGCCGACCACCAAGCTGCTTTCAGATTGTTTTTAAGCTCGACGCCTAAAGGACCGTAATCATAGACACCTTGTAAGCCGCCATAAATCTCGCCACTTTGAAATATAAATCCCCTTCTTTTGCATAAAGAGACGACTTCTTCGAGATTTTTTGCTGGCATAATTATTCCTAAGCATGACTGAGAGGATTTAACTCCAAGATAATACAGTTTTTTAAGGCGCGTAAGCAAGTCTTAGCGACATACTCAGGGCAAGATCATCTAAATCATGGCTGACGCCATAATTCAGACGATATATATATTGTAGGGATCGACAAACGACATCAGAGATGATCAAATGTTCCTTTTTTACAGGGGGCATCATGCAAGCGGACTTGTTATCACACTTTAAGGCATTGGAAGATCCACGAATTGATAGAACTAAACGCTATCCTTTGATTGAGATTATTTTTTTCTGAACAAATTGTAAAACAACAAGGCGATTACTTGCTTGCACTAAAGGGTAATCAGGGAAATTTTCATGAGGAAATTGTGTCAATTTTAACATTCGCAAAAGAGGCCAAATTTAAAAATGTTGAGCATGATTTCCATGAAGAGACTGATGCCGGACATGGGCGTGTCGAGACCCGCCGTGCCTATGCCATTGATTTTAAAAAATACAAAAAGCATATGCCAGAAGGCATGAAGTGGAAAAAACTAACCAGTGTAATCATGGTAGAGAGCATTCGGGAAGGCCGTGATTTTAAAACCATTGATACACGCTTCTACATCAGCTCATGTAAGGCATCAGCTCAACCCCTTCTAAGCGACAAAAGGATTCGTCGTGAAATGTTGTAAAGCTGTAGGGAAGATGGTGGTAGGCCCACCGAAATCGGCTATCAGGAGCAGGCTTCAAACCACTTCAAGTGGCTGCTATTAAGAGTGGTGGTCATGAGCATTGAAGTAAAGTGCGA
>CANNJG010000094.1 GCA_947504795.1 Legionellaceae bacterium | reverse complement strand
CTATCTCTAAATTTTGATTTTTTCATGCAGAATCTCCTTGCGCATACATTACGAGAAAATTCTACTTTTGACATCAGTTATTTTTAGGGGGGATTACCACTGATACAATGCATCAATTCGGCTTGGAAGTGTAATAAAAAAAGCGGTTTTATTGTACAGATATAGCATTCATCACTGCAGTTTTCCAAATTTTATCCCAATCATTGGATCCAATTGCAGCCCTCAATTGTAGTAAAGGATCTAAACCCTCTTCAGAAAATCAGGGCTTTTTAGGAATCAAAAACCACGCTCTACTGCTTGTTGTGATTGGTACTCATCAAGTGAAAACTGCATGACAAGCTCTTCAGAAGGGTCATTAGCCCCTGATATAAAAAGACCATTGGTTTGTTGAGCTTCATTTCGTAAAATCAGCTTAGTTGTTATGCTCCCGGTGAAATAAGCGCATTTAAAGGTCTAAATGACCTCATTCAATCCTAAATACAACACAAAGATCAAGATTTTGCGTCAATCCTGTTCGTAACCAATGCCTGCAACGCTCGATGGGTTTGGCCACCATAAAGCGTTGTGACGAGATTGCCCTTAGGGTCAAATACGTAGGTTACCGGCACAACCTCTACATTGCCTAAATGAATGGATGAAAGGGATTTAAGGTTTAAACTCGGATAATGAATATGAAATTGTTGCGTCAATTCGCGTTGCTCGGCTAAAGGCAATCCTTCGTAATTTACGGCAAATAACGCGACATTATTTGCTTCTTGATTCACGGCATAAAATCGATTTAATTCCTTGATTTCCGCAACACAAGGCGCGCACCAACTGGCCCAATAGTTGATAAACACCCATTTTCCGGCTAAAGAGTCCATTGAAATTTGCGTGCCATTCAGATCCTCTATCAGAGGACTGCCGTAACCAAGTGAGGGGAGTAACGTCAGGACGCATCCGAGAAAAACAGCGCTAACCGCTTTACATATAGGTAACATAATGAACTCTATTTGCTTTAATAAGCACCTAGTGTACCACAAATTAACGTTAAGATTTATGCCAATCCGCTTCAAGCGCCGTGTTTTACGTCAGTCCTGAAAGTTATGAATCTTCCTACTCGGATTCTTTGTATATCTCAGGTATAATGTACAAAATTTAACTTATGGCTGTGTAAAATTATGTCTCATCGTCCGCGTAAACGCTTTGGCCAGAATTTTCTGCAATCGCAACCCATGATTTCTGCGATTATTCAAGCGATGCACTTACAATCAGCCGACAATGTCATAGAAATTGGTCCAGGATTAGGTGCGTTAACACGGCCTTTGTTAAAGCACGTCCAACACTTAACTGCTATAGAAATTGATAGAGATTTGCATGCGTCTTTATCCGATTTTCCGGAAGCACAGCGATTAACGTCAATATGTGATGATGCTTTATCCGTCGATTATAACCAATTTGGAAAAGATCTACGCCTAATTGGAAATTTGCCCTATAATATTTCCACGCCCTTGTTACTGCATCTATTACAATTTTCGGGATCGATTCAGGATATGCATTTTATGCTTCAAAAAGAGGTGGTTAACCGCTTGGCCGCGGTTCCTGGCACTAAAGCATTTGGACGATTATCCGTTATGGTGCAATATCATTGTGACGTAACCGCCCTCTTGGAGGTTCCACCTTCTGCATTCTACCCTCAACCAAAAGTCGATTCTGCTGTTGTGAGATTAGTGCCTTATGCGGTTTCTCCTTTTCCTGCTGTCACTTGGAGCGCATTGGAGCGTCTCGTTGCCTGTGCGTTTGGGATGCGTCGCAAGACCTTAGCGAATAATTTGAAACCTTTATTCACAGCGGATCAGATCCGTTCTATTGGGATTGATCCCACCTTAAGACCCGAACAATTATCGTTAACCGATTATGGATTATTAACATCCCATCTTTCTCAACAAACATTTCAAGACAAGGAGTCTCCCGATGTTTTACCGTGAAGAAAAAAAACCAACCCCAACGCGCAAACGTCCCCTTAAAAACTTAGAGGGAATTGTGACGCATGATGTCTTGCTCCAAGATAAAAAACGGCAAGAGCTCTTACAAAACATTCAAAAGCATTTGGCGCTCTCAAAAAGTGACTACAAAAAATTTGCACAACCTTTAATAGAAACGATGGCTTCCTTTTTTCAGCATCTACCCGAAACGACTTTATACTACAGCCACAGCGGAGGATTGCTGGATCGCGCCCTCAATCGTACCGAAGCGGCGTTAACTTTGATGCACCAACTCCTCGTACGGACAAAAGAATCTGAACCACTCTCCGAACAACAAAAACTATGGCTATATGCTGTGTTTTCAGCGGGATTATTACAAGGTACGGGTAAATTATATGGAGAATATAAGGTCGATCTCTATGATAAAGAAGAGCAATTTGTGCAAGTGTGGCGTCCAGTTCACAACAACATGCGGGATCATGGCACATGCTACGATTTTGAATTCACTCGCGATATAAACGAAAGCGGTCGTACCCATGTCACTGTCACCCTCGCCATGCGTTTGATGCCAGAGCAAGGCTTAACCTGGCTGTCCTCTAGTCCTATAGTTTTTTATACCTGGCTTGCTTTATTGGAAGAAAATAAAGATGGATCCGGTGCTTTAGATGCCATTTTAGATCGAGCGGATGCTATGGCCTACCAGCGCTATTTGTTGCTGTATTTAGAAGATCGCAAACATTTATTAGAACAAAACGAGAACCGACTTGGTACCTTTCAAGACGCAACGCCTGAAATGATTCTGGAAAAGGAACGTGTCCTCGGCGCGGAATTTTTATTATGGGTTCACAATAAACTTGCTGATGGTAGACTCTTGCTCAACCAAGCTTCCCGCGAAGCCATCGTGATGCCTACTGGCGTTGTTCTATCCATAGATATATTTGATCAATTCATGCAAGAACACCTGAAAGTTAAAAAAAATAAATTCGCACTACAACGCGCGGTGCGCACTTGGCAACGAGACATCACAACGCATAAAGCAAGCCAGCAAGAGCAGCACAGTGTGACTCAAATAAAATTAGATAATGCCCTGCTGCCCGAAACGGTAAAAATAATCAGTGCACGAACAAACCAAATATCGACTGTGCGCACATTAGACTTACTCCATGATATTCAAGCTTATAGCTTTGAACATAATCGTGTACCTATTCTGCTACAACAACTTAACGCGCACGGACAGTGGGTAGCAGAAGAATCAATCCAGTCGCGCGTTTTATTAGGAAAAACACCAGGTGACTGATTATGCAATAGGCGATGTGCAAGGATGTTTTGATGCGTTACAACGCTTACTCGATGCCATTCAATTTAACGAACATAGCGACCGACTGTGGTTTGTAGGTGACTTGGTGAACCGTGGCCCACAGTCTTTAGACGTATTGCGATTTGTGCAGCAATTGCCAATTACGCCCTATATTACATTGGGAAATCATGACTTACATCTTCTCAGCCTTGTGTTAACTGAGCGGGGCAAAAAACCCTTTGATACCTCACTCGAACCGGTGATCCAGGCGCCCGATTGCGAAGAATTATGCGCCTGGCTCTGTCAGCAAAAACTTTTGCATTGGGATCCAACACTGAATGTGGTGATGTGTCACGCGGGGATTTCTCCCTTCTGGAATTTAGAACAGGCCAAAGGCTATGCAAAAGAATTAGAAGCTGTCATCAGCGGGCCCAACTGTTCTGATTTTCTAACCCACATGTACGGCAATACCCCCAACCGCTGGTCAGAAACGTTAACCGACATGACGCGATTACGCGTCTTATGCAACTATTTTACCCGCATGCGGTTTTGCTTTTCCGACGGCGGACTTGAGTTTGAACATCAAGGTCCAATAATCGATACCCAAGAAGGGTTATATCCTTGGTTTGAGGTCCCTAATCGCGTTCCTATTGACGCAGATTTGGTATTTGGGCACTGGGCCGCTCTCCAAGGACACTGTCACGCGCCTCGATTATACGCGTTAGACACAGGCTGTGTTTGGGGTGGCCAGTTAACAGCGCTTCGATTACAGGACAGATATCGGTTCGCAGTATCCGCATAAGGATGTAGACGATGAATAAAAAAAATATCTTAGTGGCGCGCCTCTTAACGTACTCAGGCATTTTCCCCTTTTTAATTTTTGGACTTGCTGTCGCCCTGCATCTTGGAGAGTCCTACAGTCATCTCGCTTTTTTTTCATATGCCGCCGTGATTATTTCCTTTATTTGTGGAATTCATTGGGCCACATGTTTATTTTTTCCAGATCGTGAGTTAAGCAATTTATTGCTACAAACGAATCTAATTACTCTGCTTGCCTGGCTGTCAATCTTTCTTGGTCAACATAAACTCAGTCTCGGCCTACAGTGTTTTTGTTTTATTTATCTGCTTGTCCTTGATGGTTACCTCTATCGACAGGGCGTATTGCCGCCGTGGTATTTTAACTTGCGCCTAAGGATTAGCGCCCTGGTTATTTCATTGCTTATAATCGGTGGTGTGTTTTTATGAAACCGCGTATTGCTATCATCGGCGCAGGAATATCGGGATTAACCCTAGCTAAACATCTGAGTCATGGTGCTCAGGTTGTCGTGTTTGAAAAGGCACGTGGCGTTGGCGGACGGATGTCTACGCGGAATGCTGCCCCTTTTTCTTTTGATCACGGCGCTCAATTTTTTACTGCACGAAGCGACGCGTTTAAACAGTTTCTTGCACCCTATCTCGCTTCTGGACGGGTACAAGAATGGACAGGAAAAATGATGACGCTTGAACCCGGTAAAAAACCAACGGATCGAGTGTGGTTTGAACCTCATTATGTGGCTGTTCCGACGATGAATAGTCTTTGCAAGGCATTAGTCGATCCAATCACGGTCACGCTTAATTGTGACATTGTACCTATTCAGAATAAAACAAAGCATGGTTGGCAATTATTGGATAAGAACAATCATGCTTATGGCCCCTTTGATTGGGTTATTTCCACTGCGCCTGCACCACAAACCTGCGTGCTGTTTGAAAATATTGTGCCGCCTTCTGTTTTTAGTGCTTACAACTATCGTGCCTGTTATGCCCTAATGCTGGGTTTTCAAAGTCCATGGGATCAATCTTGGATTGCAGCAAAAATAATAAATAGCCCTTTGGATTGGATCGCGGTTAATTCCAGTAAGCCCCATCGGGATAAGACCGTCACGTCTCTGGTCATTCATACGAGTCACTTATGGACTGAATCACATCTCAATGAGGATCGCGCAGAAATTGAACTTTTTTTGAGAAATGAACTTAAGACGCGCCTAAATTTAAATAGAGGTGATCCCCGTTATTCCGCCTTACATTTTTGGCGATATGCGTTGATGAATCAAACGCCGGAAGAAAGGAATCAAGCACCTTATTTTCTTGACCAAGAACGCCAATTAGCCAGTGTGGGTGATTGGTGTCATCGGTCGCGAATCGAAGATACGTGGTTAAATGCAAAAGAATTAGCCATTAAGATGCTCTTATAATCCTCGCTTTAGCGTCTATTATCCAAAAAAAGCGATTACGAATTAAAAACTCAGGCGTTTTACAATACTTTCAGGCAAATGCCTCACAATCCACATGATGCCAAGCCAAAATCCTGGGGTATAAATACTATTGCGTTTACGCGCAATCGCTTGCATAACGTCTTGTGCTACGCGTTCCGGCGACACAAATAACGCATTCTTCTTGAGATGGGCGGTCATCGGTGTGGCTACAAAGCCCGGCTTAATCGTCAACACGTGCACCCCATGCTTAAACATGCGCGCACGCAACCCTTGTAAAAAGGTAGTCACCGCGGCTTTTGCCGCACCATACACATAATTACTTTGCCGGCCTCGATCCCCTGCTACAGACGATATCACAGCAATCGTTCCTGAACCCTGTGCCTGCATTTGGTTGGCAATCATCGTAAGTAACGCAATGACACTCAGCGCATTGATGTGCAAATCCTGCAGTGTCAACGCCACATCTTGTTCGCTTTTTGCCTGATCGGTTAACGAGCCATAAGCAATGATCACCCCATCGAATCTCTCTAAACAAACATAGGCGTCTTGTAGGAGCACACTTTGTTGGTCGGTCGCCTGCGCATCCCAACTGCGCGTAAACACCTGACGCGCCCCTCGAATGGTGAGGTCTGCTGCAACCGTCTCTAGCTGTTCAGCATTTCGTGCCACCAAAAATAAATCTGCTTGCTGAGCAGCATAACGTCTGGCAATCGCTTGCGCAATCGCTGAGTTAGCACCAATTATCAGAATACGTTGGTTCATCTAAAACACTCCTGAAGTCACACGCTGCCAGAAACTAGACGATAGCTTCGGATCAACCCAGCGTGAAAAAGTTGTTAGCTGCGGGTAATAACACTGAAAAGCCGTTGCAGACATCCGCGCATCTTTAGCGCAATAGACGCGCCCGCCAGCACGGATCACGGTGGCATCCAACCGATCCAATAAGGTAAATACGCACGGGCGATTTGGAAAATCTAACGCCAAGGTCACCCCCGGCATCGGAAAGGAAAGTAACCCCGGAGAGCGTCGTGTTCCAAAGGTTTTTAAAACAGATAAACACGACCCCAACCCTGACGCCGTAATATCAGCCAGCATAGCTTCTAAATAATGCTCCGATCCCCATGGCAACACACATTGATACTGCAAAAATCCGTGTTTTCCGTAAACTTTATTCCACTCTAAAATACTGTCCAATGGAAAAAAATATTGCTGATAAGGCATTATTTGATGCTGCTTACGCGCATGGCGGTGATAATAAAAGGTATTGAATACCGACATGCTATAACGATTCACCGCACTTGCTGGTAAATGGCAAGGTAACCGCTTGGTACGAGGAACCTCCTGTGGCGCACTATCCGTCACACACGGGTTGGCAGTCATCAATAATCCTCGCGCGAATTGACGTCCTTTCGCTAGGCAATCTAACCAAGCAACCGAATAGCCCGCCGTATCTTCCATCTGTTGCATCAAGGCATAAAAAGCCTGCAATCCTTGAAACGGACGCGTTTCCACTTCAAAGTAGGGTGAGGACAAGGGTTGGAGTTGAATCTCAGCCCATAAAATAATCCCAGTTAAGCCTAATCCACCAATCGTCGCCTCAAATAATTCCAGATTAGAATCAAGGGAACAAATCCAGCGTGACCCATCCGAACGCAATAGTTCAAATTGTAAAATATGACAACCAAATGTCCCAGCATAGGAGTGGTTCTTGCCATGTGGGTATTCCTGCGAACGTGAACACTGATTATCGTTGATCGTGAACACCTAATATTGCGCTGTTTTTGTAAGCCAGGAAATTATCTCAAAGTGTTCACGATGAAGCAACTTCCCTTTTTCTCATGG
>CANNJG010000093.1 GCA_947504795.1 Legionellaceae bacterium | reverse complement strand
TAACCAAGCAATCAGAGCACCCATACCAATACTGCAAGCCATATCAAATCCAACCAGGTAACCAGCACCAACCATCGTTGCTGAAAATCCTAAGCCCATGCATATCACCGATCGTTTAACACTAAACCACCAGGTCCAACCCGATGCCAACACTTTTAGCCCTGTTTGAGACAATTCGAGAAGCGCACCAACCATCGCACCATACGCAATATCCAGCAGACCAATTTGCTCATTAGACGATATCAGAACGGCAGCAATCGCTTTCCCTTCAGGAAAGCTCAAATGCGGGTCATTCACTAAAATACGTCGCAACGGAATTGAAAATAAAACACCTAATATACCGCCTGACAGGGCAATCAATACATTGGTAACATAATCAAAATGCTGCCAATACCCAATAATAATTAACGCAGGAATCGTATAAACAATACCCCCAGCAATTGCTTCGCCCGCTGAGGCAGCGGTTTGCACCGCATTATGTTCTAAAATGCTGGCATTTTTGAATAGGCGTAATACGCCCATGGAAATAATAGCGGCAGGAATAGAAGCAGAAGTTAATAGTCCTAGTTTTAGCGCCAAATAGGCATTTGACATCGCCAGTAACAACGTCAATATAATACTTAATACGATACAACGCCACGTTAATTCTATAAGCGGTTTCTGCCCGCTAACTGTAACCATAGACCTATCCCTACGTTATTTGCGGCACCACATGAGGGGGCTTCAGCCATTGCGAATGATGTTGCGCGTCATAAATATCCCATTCTTGAGAGCCATAGATTTCTGGTGCAGCATCCAATAACAACCACTCTAAAAAGCACGCCACCGTTGCCGCGGATAATAACTGATGTGTGGTTTTTAAGCGACAAAAAAATTCATGCTTATCAAGCGCCATATGCTCAGACGCTCGGATCGATGTTTGCATCGGCGTGTCGACAATGCCTGGCATAACCGAGGCGACAGCCAACGTTGGGTATTCTGCCTGCCAACAGCGTGTCAACATCGCTAATCCAGCTTTGGAAACACAGTACGCAGCCCAACCAGTGATGGCAAGGTAAGCCGCCCCCGAACCGATATGTAACACTCTTGCTTTAGATAATTTAGACCATAGTAGTTGCGTCAAGAAAAGCGGCGCCTCCACATTAGTACGCATGCATGCGCGCCAATTTTCCAATGTAAGCGAACGCAAGGGCATAATTGGCTCAATGATACCCGCATTGTGGATAAGGCCTTGTAGATCGGGTTGTGCCAAAAGATGGTTTGCTAAACGCTGTCTTCCACCCTCTTCAGACACATCAGCACAATAATAAGTGATGTTCGCATTCTGTCGTGCTGTTTCTTGCAAAGTTTGCTCGCGACGTCCAACAATCAACACTTGGCATTGACGCTGTGCCAAAGCCAACGCTAGGGCTTGACCTAACCCACTCCCGCCGCCTGTGATAACGAACATGTTGATTCACTCCAAAACGCGCAGAACTGAGGCAAAACTCCGAGATCGAGGCGAATGGCGCATTTAACCAGGGAGTTTAGAGGACTAAATGACCTAATTAAATACGCAATCCAACAAATCGATCGGAGGGTTTCCGTAAGTTCTGGCTATAAATTGTGTTGCATCATACCAGACATACTAGTAATCTTTCAAAGGAGAAAAACTGTTTTCGAAAGCGCTCTACACAAGGATGACATCTATGAAAAAAATCATTAGTCTAATCACTTCTGCCGTACTGGCAGGGCATGTGGGGTATATCACTCCGTCCTATGCTGCTTCTTCCCAAGAATCTTCTAAATCTAAACACAGCTCGTCAAAAAAGCCCAACAAATCTAAAACCACTAAGAATACTCCCGATAAAAGTGAACCAGAACAGACTAAAAAATCTAAGTCAGACAAAAAAAATGCATCGTCTAAAAAAGACACGACCGAGTCTAACAAGAAAAAAAAATCGAGCCAAAACAAAGATTCTGTCGATAAATCAAATCGCTCCAAACAAACAACCCCTGAAAAATCAAAGATAACTCCGGTTTCAAGCACCGTGCAAAAAAATGACCCCGTAACAGAAAAAAAATCTTCAGAAGTTGCCATCACCCCCACACAAACGAATACCCCGGAGCCTATTGTCCCAACGGCCAACCCTATCCCAGTCGATTGTGTATACCAATTATCATCAACCGCGCTTATCTCTGAGAAAGAGTTGGCCGAATGGGCCCAATTAGCTATTCTTAAATCATTCGACTATAGCTTTGACACACTCGAAACACAGTTGCAAAAACTCAAAGCCTGTTATACCGAGCAAGGGTGGCTTGCTTTTAACGATGCATTAAGACAATCCGGAAACTTGGCGACCATTAAAGCCCAACAACTCACGGTTAGTTGTGAAATTGAAGGCAAATTAAAAGTAGACCCTTTTAAAAATAACCAATGGAAAATCACAGTGCCGGTAAAAGTGGTCTATCAAAACACCCAAGAAAAGTTGACGCAACGTTTGTACGTCGCAATGCTTGTAACTAAAAAATCGAGTTCGCAATTAGGAGTTGTACAGATTATTGCCGAGCCAAAATCACAAAATGCATCAAAAGAACAGCTCGCTTCGTAGTGGATAGAGGGAGGCAATCGGACATGACGCACCTCCCTTATCGCTTTAATGATGCGCAGTATTGATCTGCTGTAACCAATCGCCATCTCCATTCTCATCCTGATAGGATAAAACAGCTACGATAGTTCCACGCGCAATGAATTGCTCATTTAACCATTTGGCAGCAGAAGGTAATACTCGTATACAACCATGGCTGGTATTGTAGGCCGGCACTTCATAGCCTGCATGAATGGTATATCCTTGAAAAAAGTACATGCAATAAGGCATTTTCGCCCCACCTTCGGTTTCGACCGGATATTCGCCAGACAAGCAGTTAACCCCACGCTTGTTATACACATGAAACGTTCCTGTAACGGTTCGACACGGTTTCTTCACATCTTCACAGAAATCTTTACCGCCCGAAGCACTTCCCGTCATAACACGATCACCGTATTCATCGTAAGCACCCCACGCGGTAGCTTTGGGATCAAAAATAAATATTTTTCGACCACGTGGTTTGATTTTTAAAGGAAAATAATTTCTGCCTCGCTTATCCAGCGTATAGTAGGTCGTATGGTGAACCTTCCCTGCATCATCGGTAATGTAAGTAGACTCATCAAATTGCACACAGGCAGTTAAGCCTAGCGCTATTGCCATAACTGATATAACTCGTACAACAGTACATCTCAACATAATATTAATCCTCTAAACGGCGATATTTCGTTTGAGACCCGCCCGCGCCTTGATCGCCTAAACGGCGTCGTCGGTCCTCTTCATAATCCGAATAATTACCTTCGATGTACACAACGTGTCCATTGCCTTCAAACGCCATCAAGTGCGTACAAACACGATCCAAGAACCAACGGTCATGAGAAATCACCACAGCAGAACCAGGGAATGTTAGAATCGCATCTTCAAGTGCGCGGAGTGTTTCAACATCCAAATCATTACTCGGTTCGTCTAGCAGTAACACATTGGCGCCACGTTTTAGAAGTTTGGCTAAATGAACACGATTGCGCTCCCCACCAGACAATTGACCAATACGTTTTTGCTGATCGGCACCTTTGAAATTAAAGCGGCCAACATAGGCACGTGATGGCATTTGGAAGGCACCGACTTGAATAATATCTTGACTATTCGCAATTTCCTCCCAAACTGTCTTGCTATCATCGAGATGATCCCGCAATTGGTCGACATAAGACAATTGCACCGTTTCACCGATACGAATATGCCCTGCATCGGGTGTTTCTTGTTGCATCAAGAGTTTCAGGAATGTGGATTTACCTGCACCATTAGGACCAATAATTCCAAGAATACCGCCTTTTGGCAATTGAAAACTTAAATTTTCAAACAGTAGTTTCTCCTCAAATGACTTAGAAAGACCTTGCCCTTCTAAAACCAAATCCCCTAAGCGCTCACCTGGTGGGATATAAATTTCATTGGTTTCATTTCGTTTCTGAAATTCTTTTGAATTCATTTCGTCAAAACGCCCTAACCGAGCTTTAGATTTCGCATGGCGACCTTTCGGTGAACTGCGCACCCATTCCAATTCTGCTTGCAAAGCGCGCATGTGTGACGCTTCTTGGCGTTGCTCTTGGGCTAAGCGCTGATTTTTTTGCTCTAACCAGGCAGAGTAATTACCTTTATAGGGGATCCCTTCGCCTCTATCGAGTTCCAAAATCCATTGCGCTGCATTATCTAAAAAATAGCGATCATGGGTAATGGCTACAACTGTGCCTTTGAATTCTTCTAGATACTGCTCTAACCACCCCACACTCTCTGCATCTAAATGGTTGGTAGGTTCATCAAGAAGGAGCATATCAGGGCTAGATAATAACAAGCGACATAAAGCAACTCTGCGCTTTTCTCCCCCCGACAGGACCCGAACCGATTTATCCCAGTTAGGCAAACGCAGCGCATGCGCTGCGACCTCTAAGCGTCTATCGAGATCCCAGCCGCCACCACTTTCGATGTCATGCTGTAATTCTCCCTGTTCTATCAGTAATTGTGACATTTCATCATCAGTCATCGGTTCAGCAAAGCGCATACTGATTGCATCAAATTCAGCTAATTTACCTTTCATATCCTGAACCGCTTCTTCAACCACTTCTCGTACGGTTTTATCTAAATCTACGACTGGTTCTTGCGGTAAATAACCAATACGTACTCCAGGTTGCGCCCGCGCTTCTCCATCAAATTGCTTATCTTCTCCAGCCATGATTCGCAATAAAGTAGATTTACCCGAGCCATTGAGACCCAGCACACCAATTTTAGCGCCTGGCAAAAAACTTAAAGAGACATCTTTGAGAATAATGCGTTGATTATCAACTGTCTTTGAAACACGGTTCATTGTATAAATATACTGCGCCATAAACACTCCATAAAAAACTGGATGCGATTGTAGCAAATTCTGCTGTGAAATTCATGAATTCTTGCTAAAATGTTGCAATATCTTCTCTAAACCTCAAGTGACTATGAATAAACAGCTAGCCAAGAATAATTTGATTAAGCAACAGCTCCGCACGAACGCTGTCTTAGACACTTCGATTTTAGATCTCTATCAATCTATTGACCGAGAGGCCTTCGTTCCCCCTGAGTATCGCGCATTCGCCTATTCTGATATGCAGATCCCTCTGAGTCACCAACAACAAATGTTAACACCTTTAGAAGAAGCATTAATATTACAAGCGCTTCAGTTGAAAGGTGATGAACGCATTCTAGAAATTGGCTCAGGCACTGGTTTTTTTACAGCTTTGCTGAGTAAACGAGCCCAACAAATCATCAGTATCGATTTTTTTGAGACGTTCACGCAGCGGGCTCAAAACAATTGCACAGCCCAGGCTAGCACTAACATCGAGTTTATTACCGGCAATGGGTGTCAAGGTTGGGCAGCGCGCGCGCCTTATGACGTGGTCGTGTTCACAGGCGGCATAGAAACGATCACGGAAATACATAAACTTCAGTTGCAGATAGGTGGAAAACTATTCGCAATAGTTGGTACTCCCCCCGCTCAATCCGGTAATTTATACCAAATTGACGCTACGGGAAAATGGTCACAACAGTTGATTTTTGAAACGAGCACGCCATTACTTTCCGATAAACAGCGCCATCAACAGTTTGTTTTTTAGGATGTTTTATGCAAAAATATTTGGTAATGACCTGCTGTCATAAGTCATCCGGCAAGGTCATTCACCCGCTGCGCAAGAGACTTTACGTACTATGTTGCCTGTTCAGTATGACAGCACCGGTTTTCAGTGCTGATCTCATGGACGTATATCACCAAGCACTGGATAATGATCCGAAGTTCAAAGCGGCATACAGTAATTTTTTAGCTCAATCCGAAAGCCTCCCCCAAGCATGGGCAGCTTTATTACCGCAACTCACTTTAGCAGCGTTAGCCGGACGTAACCAACAGTTTGTCGATGCCGGCATTTACACGATTCAGCAAACCTACAACGGTAACGTTTGGAAGGTGAATGCCTCTCAAGCGGTATTCAATTACCAGGCTTGGGAAAATGTTCAACAAGCACAGTCATCCGTCAAAGCAGCGCTAGCAACTTTCAATGATGCGGCTCAAAATCTCATCCTGCGGACCACGAACAACTACTTACGGGTACTTTTGGCGCAAGATACCTTGAACTTCGCAGAAGCAAAAAAACGTGCGAATAAACGCCAATTGGATCAAGCCCAGGAACGCTTCAACGTAGGGCTTGAACCGATTACCTCGGTTTATGAAGCAGAAGCCGCGTATGATCAATCTGTGGCTGAAGTGATTACGAGTAAAAATAATTTCATCAATCTGAATCAGAATTTGAGTCGAATTACCAATCATGTTTATGAGCACATTGCTGCCCTGCGGGATAGTACCATCCCGTTGATTCAACCTGAACCTAACATTGTGGATGAATGGGTAACCACCGGATTGAAACAAAATTATAATTTATTCGCAGCTCGGTATAAGCTTCAAGCCGCTCGGGACAATATCAAGGCAAATTCAGCCGGAAATTGGCCTATATTTTCGATACAAGGAAATGTCACAGATACCCATTTAGATAGTTCGCAATCGTCCTCCAATGGAACATCTTCAACGTCTTCGTCCTCTAGCAATCTGGTTAACAATTTATTCATCCCGCAACAGCAACGAATCGCCAGTGTTAGCATTAATGTTAATTTCCCAATTTTTCAAGGGGGATTAGTCGCCTCGCAAACGCGCCAAGCGGAATACAACTTTCAGACATCGTCTCAAAAATTCGAGCAAGTTTATCGAGATGTCGTAGTCAATTCCAACATTTTCTTCAATACTATCGTAGACGGTATTAACAAGGTTAAAGCCGATAGGCAAACCATTGTCGCCCAACAAAATTCGTTGGACAGTGTCTGGGCCCAATACTCTGTAGGCACACGCACCATGACTGACGTTGTCTTAGCACAACAACGTTTGTTTGATGCGCAAAGACAACAAGCATCCGATCAGTACGATTTAATCAATGCAATTTTAAATTTAAAATATTTCGCGGGAACGTTAAATGTCAGTGATCTAGAAGAAATCAATTCCTGGCTAGAGACGGTTCGTATCGCCAAATTAGCACCGGGTAAAGCCAATCCCCTTTGCAAACTGAGTGAGACCCAAAAGCTGATCAAAAAAATGCAGGCATTGGTTATTCCACCCCATTGAAACCTCCCAATCATCCGAGACTTAAACTCAGGGAATATCGCCTAACGCGGAGATTCTGAGTAAATATAACAGTTTTATTTCCCAGTCCCTCAATCTGACACATAGGTACACGTCGTGCGAATTAAATTTAGG
>CANNJG010000092.1 GCA_947504795.1 Legionellaceae bacterium | reverse complement strand
TCCTACTATGGTCCCTATGGGTTCACCGAGCACTATTTTTTTCAACACGGAAGGTGTCGACATATTAAATACTTGTAAAGGCATGTGTTGATCTTGGCATAAGCAGATTGCAGTCAGATCCATCACCGCCAACCCTTTACTTAAAACGTCTTTATAGGTGAGAAAATCATATTTTTCAGCACCAGGATATTGCTTAGGGTCTTGCGAATAAATACCATCCACTTTCGTCGCCTTGAGCACAACATCGGCACCGACTTCAATTGCCCGTAAACACGCGGCTGTATCGGTTGTAAAAAACGGATTGCCGATACCTGCTGCAAAGATAACCACATGACCATTGCGCATGTGCGTCATAGCTTTGCGCCTGTGGTAAGGATCGACTACGCCAAGCATTGGAATAGCCGACATAATTCTGGCCGGTAAATCAATCCGTTCGAGCGCATCGCGTAAGGCTAATGCATTCATGACGGTGGCAAGCATACCCATATGATCACCGGTAACACGACCCAGCCCCACAGCAGACAATTCCTTGCCACGAAATAGGTTTCCGCCGCCTACCACCAGGCCTACTTCAACACCCATCTGAATTAATTCAGCAACATCTCTCGCTAAGGTATCTAATACAGCCGGGTCAATACCGAATTGATGACTACCCATCAAGGCTTCGCCGCTACATTTCAGTAAAATACGCTTATATTTTAAAGAATGCGGGGATGTGCTCATGATGTTTCGCGAACCTGTGCCATCACTTCCTCAACAAAATTATCTTCTTTCTTTTCAATACCTTCACCCACTTCAAAACGAATAAACGCAACGACATCTGCTTGCTTTTGCTTTAACAGTTGCCCGATTTTTGTATTCGGATCTTTCACAAAAGGCTGACCATACAAACTTACTTCATCTAAAAACTTGCTAATACGACCGTCGATCATTTTGTCGATAATCTCTTGTGATTTGCCGCTTTCACGGGCTTGGGCAATAAAAATTTCACGCTCATGCTCAACGGCTTGTGAGGTCACCTGATCGCGTTGAACCACTATTGGACGACTCGCTGCAATATGCATCGCTAAATCGCGACCCAATGCATCATCCCCTTGTTTTAAATCAACCAAGACGCCAATACGGCTACCGTGTAGATAAGCCCCTACCACGCCATCTACAGACGTTACGTGCTCAAGACGTCGTAATTTAACGTTTTCACCAATTTTGGCCACTAACTGTTGACGTGCTTGTTCCAGGGTTTGCTGCTGGCCCGCGATGGTTTGTTGAGATAACGCCTCTACAGAAGCCGCACGGGTTTGCAAAGCCGTTGCAGCGACTAATTGCGCAAAGGTGGTAAAATTTTCGTCGCGCGCGACAAAATCAGTTTCGCTGTTAATTTCCACCATAACGGCATGACGTAAATCGTTGCTGCGCGCAATGACCACGACACCCTCTGCCGCAATCCTATCCGCTTTCTTATCTGCTTTTGTTTGACCAGCTTTGCGCATTTCTGTAATCGCGAGTTCAATGTCGCCTTCAGCCGCCACTAAAAATTTTTTACATTCCATCATCCCCGCGCCGGTACGTTCACGAAGACTCATTACCATTGCTGCAGTTACTACGGCCATATTTTAACTCTCCAATTACGGGATTATTTGAATCCGTCTAAGGTTGAATCTTGATCCAACCTTAGACTAGGTTAATTCAATAGGATGTCAATCTATACAACTTCAACATATTCAGCAGAATCACTATTACGACCTGTGGATTGGCTTCCATTCTGGATAGCATCTGCCACACACGATAAGTAAATATTAACTGCGCGCATTGAGTCATCATTACCTGGGATTACGTAATCGATCTTGTCCGGATCATTGTTGGTGTCAACGATACCAATTACTGGGATCTTTAAGCGTCGCGCTTCTTCAACGGCAATATGTTCAAATCCAACATCGATCACAAATAGCGCATCAGGCAAGCCGCCCATGTCTTGAATACCGCCCAAACTGCGCTCTAATTTTTCTAATTCGCGGGTTAACATAAGCGCTTCTTTTTTGATCATAGAATCGAATGCGCCCTCATCACGTAATTTTTTCAATTCTTTCAAACGAAATATGGATTGGCGAACTGTTTTGTAATTCGTCAACATACCGCCCAACCAACGATGGTCGACATAAGGCATTCCGCAACGTTTAGCATGTTCACGAATCGCTTCTTGCGCCGCACGCTTCGTACCGACAAATAAAATTTTGGCATTGTGTGAAGCTAATTTACTGACATAGTTTAACGCGTCATTGAGTAGAGGCATCGTCTTTTCAAGGTTAATGATGTGAACGTCATTACGTGATCCGAAAATATATTGTGACATTTTCGGGTTCCAAAACCGTGTTCTGTGCCCAAAGTGAGCGCCTGCTTCTAATAAATCTTTCATGCTTAAAGTCATCATTTTCTCCGGGTTAGTCCTCCACACTCCCCATACCTCACCCAATGTGATAAAACGCGCTGGGACCCTGACGTATGTGTCGAAGTGTGTGTGTCATTAAAATCGCGCTAGTTATAACATGTATAGTCGTTTGCTGCAATATCCTCTTGTAATCATGCCAGGGCTAACCTATAGTTATTAAGCGTGTGTTTTACAAATTCGACAAGGATATCATCATGAATATCAAAAAACTAAGTTTGTCAGTATTAGCCTTATCATTAGCTTTAAGCCAATCTGTTTTTGCGAACGAATTTTGCAAACAAAAAAAGGATTGGATTGTAAAAATATCTGAAAAATTAGGACTGAATGCAGCGCAAAAATCCAAAATCAAAGATTTAGCTGATCAGGCGATGGTGGACGTCAAAGCAAAACGTGAAGACATGCGGATGATTCGCATGCATTTGAACGAAGCGTATACTAATCACACCATCGACCCCACTAAATTGGATGAGTTTATTGGTCAACAGCAACAGGTGAAAGATGCGCTTGTCAAGCTTCGCGCCAAAGAACGTTATGACATTTACATGGAGCTGAATGATAATCAAAAAGAAAAAATGAATAAAATGATAGCTGAATGGTCAAAATCACATGACCTTGCTTGTGACAAAAAATAGTAGCTAGTGTCTCGGGCTCAATGCGCGAGACACTTACAACTAACACCACTCATAATACTCATAAGCCTGTCGTTTCGGATGACAAGAACGACAAGCGTTACATTTAGTATCGGCACTCAGTTTTCTAATCAAACCTTTATTGACCCAAATCGTTAAAATAGGTGCCAGCGCATCTTGCGCCAACCGAAATTCCCGTGTTAATTGCTCAGTGCTCACCACACGATAGCGTTTGATAAAATCACGAATGGCTAGTAGCACGACTGGCTCCTAAAGTTCTGTAACGGCGAATCCCGTAGAGCAACACCCCCACAACTCCGACTAGGTAAAGCATGTTGAATCGATTCTGTAAAGAGCTGGTTGCGATTTGATAGTAGATAACAGCGGTAGCATAGGCCAAGCCTAATGACCAAAGGACTGAAAACCACATCCACTGTTTACTCGCCTCTTGACGAATCACCGCCATCGTCGATACACAGGGGATATAAAGCAAAATAAATAATAAATAGGCATACGCGGCAACGGAAGAACCAAAGTAAAGCTTCAAACAACCCGATAAGGTTGGCAAAGTTTCCTGATTTGATGTTGCTAGCACTGAAAAGGGGGTGACCAGCGCAATCAATCTTTCATAGATAGCAACGCCGGCATCTTGTAGGGTATGCCAAAAACTGAACGTACCCAACACTGTCAACGAACTTGCATGACCTAACTGTAAGTACAAGCTACTCAGCGTAGCAATCACGACTTCTTTAGCCAAGACGCCCGTGAGTAAGCCCACAACCGCCGGCCAATTGTTATGCGTAATCCCCATCGGCGCAAACATCGGTGTTAGCCATTGCCCTATTCGCGCAAGCAATGATTGTTGTCCGATATCAATCGTATTGATAATACTTAAAACCAAACATACCGGAATAATAACGCGACTCGCACGCTTTAAAAAATACCACAACCTTAAGTAGGTTTCTCGATATAGTCGCTGCCATGTTGGAAGATGATAAGCGGGTAATTCCAGAATCATAGGCGTTTCTTGACTAGGCAAACGCGTGCATCGCAGCAACCAACCGGTTAACACGGCCATGCTAATCCCTGCCCCATACAATGACAAAATCACCCATGCTCCGTGCACAGGGAAGAATACAGAAACAAACACTGCATAAATAGCTAAGCGCGCACTACAAGACATATAAGGATTCATAAGGATGGTGAGCAAGCGATCTCGCTCGGTTTGCAGGGTTCTTGCGGCTAAAATAGCTGGGACATTACATCCAAATCCCACAATAATCGGCACAAACGCTTGGCCCGGCAACCCCAAACTTCGCATCAGTCTATCCACAATAAATCCTACTCGTGCCATATAACCCGATGCTTCTAAAAAGGATAATAAGCCATACATCACCCCCAACACAGGAAGAAACGTCAACATCGTATTACAAGCTTGACCAAGTCCTTGCACGCCGATGGCAATCAACCAATTGGGCGCCTGAAGATAGGTTAACAGGTTGGTTGGAAGCTGGACAAACAAGCCTTTCGAGATAATATCCACGCCACTTTGAAACGCACCACCGACGCCAATGGCTAAAAAGAATAAGGCATACATGATTGTAAAAAAAATAGGAAGGCCCCAGACACGATGCAGTAACCAGCGATCTAGTTTGGCAGTAATCTGTTCCTTAGCATCGCTACATTTTGTTTGCGTTGCCCCAACCCATTCATGGATCATTTGATACCGCGCATCCGCAACCAGCACATCCAAATCTTCAATATGCGCGCAATCAGCCAGGGTATCGGGTGTCGCCTGCTCCATCCAGCGATGGACAATGTAGGAGGAAACGGCTAATCGTTGCTGCAAAACACGGGCATAATCGACGATGGTTTGCGGTAACCGTTCAAGGAAAAGCTGCGATGCCGGTGTCGACTGCTCAGCAACCCATAGCGCTTCTTGTAAGGTTTTTAATCCAATCTGGCGATGAGCTTGTAAGTCGACTACGGGACAGTTTAATTGTTTGGACAAAGCATAACTATCAATCTGAATACCGTTTTGCAAAGCAATATCGATCATATTCAACGCAATGATCATGGGTTTGCCTAATTCCAGCAACTGGCTAGTTAAGTATAATTGGCGCTCCAAATGACAGGCATCGATCACATTGATAATGATATCCATGTCCCCTGCCGCGACTACTTGAGCTGAAATATGAGCATCTTTTGCGGCTATCATTTCTGGGATTCCTAAGGCATATATGCCAGGTAAATCAGTTATTTCAAAACCCTGATCGGCAACCGTATAAAAACCCGTTTTTTTTTCAACAGTCACACCTGGCCAATTACCCACGCGTTGATTATGCCCGGTTAACGCATTAAAAATCGTTGTTTTTCCGCAGTTCGGGTTACCGACCAATACAATACGCTTATTCATAGTATTTGTTCCCAGTGCATCCCATGTAACGCATCTCGATTTAACACCAGCATCACGCCACGTAATTCAATTTGCACAGGACCACCAAAAGCAGCATAACGTATGACTTGAATCAAGACCCCTTTGGTTAAGCCTTGCGCTAATAACTGGCTGCGATAGGCTTTGTCGATTGCGCCATAGGCTAATAAACGCAAATAACTTCCAGCAGGCCATTCAAAATGGGGCATACAGGGTTTCCTTAAGATCCGGCCAACATTAACGTGCAAGGCAGTATAACCTCGTTATTATACCATAAATGTAATCGAGAACCATTCTCAAAATAGCAAAATATTGTACTATTTTGATGTTATCACACAACGACGCGCCAAATAATCCGTTGACTGCATCTCTTCTAGTCGACTCAATGTCCGAGAAAAGTCGGTTAATAGAGGGCCATTCACATATAAATCCTTTGCTTTCACCGCCGCTGACACCATCAAACGTATCCCGCGATCGTAAAGTACATCCACTAGTTGAATGAATAATACTACGGGCGTCGTATTCGACATATCACTTAATACCGGAATATTCGCAACACAGAGGGTGGGAAACCGGGCAGCCAATTCAATATAATCGAGCTGACATCTTGGCATTGCGCAAATCGACGTGAACTCAAACCAAACCGCAGCTGAATTTACTTCCATGACACGGATAGGACGATTCTGTACCATCAGTTCTTGACATTGGGTATGCTGTTCTCCGGCTAATAATTTGAATTGCCGAGCAAATAATTGTCGATTCACTTTAGACAAAGGATAGAGATAAGCACTCACTTCTGGCGGTCGGCCGATGCGATAATCGATAGATGAGTCCACAACAACCTCCTGGCATTGCTGCTGCAACAGTTGAATTGTTGAAAGAAAATAATCGCGGTTCACGCCCCCAAGATATAAATCTGCAAGGCGTGTATTCGACGTTGCGATCAGAACGACTTGCTGTGCAACCAATGCTGGCAATAGCTCCGACAACATCATCGCCTGCGCCAAATCGGTGACGATAAATTCATCTAGACACAATACACGGCAGTTTTTAGCCAAATCGGCTGCTATAGCCAAGATTGGATCCGCTTGACCTTGTAACTGCCGCAATTGCTTGTCCAACTGCTGCATAAACAATAAGAAATGCACTCTTTTTTTACGAGGTTCAGATAGATGATGGTAAAACAAATCCATCAAGTAAGTTTTACCAACCCCCACCGGCCCCACTATGTAGAGTCCCTTCACCTGTAATCGACGTCCAAAATGATACCATTTTTGAACTTTTTTAATCTCATCCGTGACCTGTTGGAAAGCGTTTAATAATTGGCGTTGAACCCTATCATCTTGAATATCTCCTTGCTTAATTGCCGCGTTATAACTCTCTACTAACCTCATGCGTCGATTACTCTCGTCCTAATCCAGTTCAACAAACTGGATTTCAGCATCAACAACTTACCATGAAAAAAATGTCCAGTATCTTCAAAATATTCAATGTCGGGCCTAGGTTGACGTTGTTGTAAAAATTCAGTGACTAATGATGCAGGAACCACTTCATCTTCTATTCCTTGCACGACAAGCCAGGGTGTTGAAGGCACCAGCGTTGTCGTATAATCGTAGTGATGAACTGGTGGTGCAATGGTAATCAAGCTGGTACGATGCGTCCCTTCCAACTGATAGTGCGCTAGTGCTCGAAAGACCACATAAGAACCGAATGAAAATCCTGCAAAAAAAATCATGGCGTCCGGTCGTTTACACATCCGCAAAATATGCAACATATCTTCGCTTTCCCCAATCCCTGCATCATACGTTCCTTGAGAGTTTTCAACCCCTCTAAAATTAAAGCGAATCGATACGATACCGAGCTCTCGAAACGCTTTTGCCATCGTCGTCACCACTTTATTATTCATCGTGCCACCCTGCAAAGAGTGAGGATGACCTAACATCGCTAAATAACCAAGTACTGCGTTCGGCGGCACATCAATAATGACTTGCAAAGTA
>CANNJG010000091.1 GCA_947504795.1 Legionellaceae bacterium | reverse complement strand
GGGCTAATTGAGTTGATCTATTTCTTAATTTCGTTAGATCTTTTTCTTGGAGCGGACAGATTGATTTAATATAAATCATGTTAATTGAAAATTATGGGGAATTTGCTGCGGAATATAGGATATATTATGACCACTCTGAATGCATGCGACAGATATCCAAAAATGATAGGTTGTGACTTGCCGAAATGATGTAAGTGAGCGACAATAATGCCCTTGTTGAAGATAAGTCTCTGGACATTGAATGACTCAACTCAATTTACTCGCCAATGCCATCCGTTTTTTAAGTGTTGATGCCGTAGAACAAGCACAGTCTGGGCATCCTGGAATGCCCCTTGGTATGGCTGATATTGCGACGGTTTTATGGCAACGCTTTCTCAAACACAATCCTAAAAATCCACATTGGTTCAACCGTGATCGGTTTGTGCTATCCAATGGCCATGGCTCAATGCTGTTGTATTCCTTATTGCACTTGAGCGGTTATGCTGTGTCGCTTAACGATCTCAAACAGTTCCGCCAACTTCACTCCAAAACACCGGGACACCCTGAATATAAACAAACGCCCGGCGTTGAGACCACAACGGGTCCTCTTGGACAGGGATTAGCAAATGCGGTCGGCATGGCCATTGCCGAAAAAATATTAGGCCAACAATTCAACGATACCCTCACAACACTTGTGGATCATTACACCTATGCGTTCGTTGGCGATGGCTGTTTGATGGAGGGCATCTCTCATGAGGTATGTTCTTTTGCCGGCACCTTAGCACTGGGTAAATTGATTGTTTTCTATGATGACAACGGGATTTCTATCGATGGTCCTGTGCACCCTTGGTTTACGGATAATACCGCACAGCGTTTTGAAGCGTACCATTGGCATGTGATTGGACCGATTGATGGTCACGATACCGATGCCATAACACAAGCGATTCATGATGCTCAAGCAGCAACCGATCGCCCTTCACTCATCATCTGCAAAACAGTGATTGGCTTCGGAACCCCTTTAGCAGGGAGCGCCCAAACGCATGGCGCACCCTTAGGTCCAGAGGCTATTGAGCAATTGCGTACCCGTTTAGCATGGCCTTATCCCGCATGGCACATTCCTGAGGATCTCTATCAAACATGGAATCATAGTGATGCCGGGATCCAAGCTGAGCAACACTGGCTAGAACAATGTTTTGAGTATAAAGTGCGTAAACCTAAAGAATATTCTGAATTTTTACGCCGCATTAACGGGGATTTACCGGATGATTGGTTAACGTTAACGCAAAAGTTCCATGAAGCGTGTCAAGCCAAGACCAAAATAATGGCGACTCGAAAAGCGTCGCAGCAGTGCATTGAATATTATGCACCACACATCTCTGAATTATTGGGCGGTTCCGCCGATCTCACTGGTTCTAACAACACAGATTGGTCCGGTACATACCCTATTAGCGCCAGTAATTGGTCAGGAAACTATCTTCATTACGGTGTTCGCGAATTTGGGATGAGTGCCATTCTAACCGGGCTAGCGCTGCATGGCGGGTTTATTCCCTATGGTGGGACCTTTTTAGTATTTTCAGATTATGCGCGCTCCGCTATTCGCATGGCTGCGCTGATGCAACAAAGAGTTGTTTTTGTATTGAGCCATGATTCAATTGGGTTAGGCGAAGATGGGCCAACCCATCAACCCATCGAACATGCTGCTATGTTACGTTTAACACCTAATCTTCATGTCTGGCGACCTGCGGATTTATTAGAAACAGCGATTGCTTGGGAAAAATCCCTAGAACACCATACAGGACCCTCCTGCCTACTATTATCACGTCAAAACTTGCCGAGTATTCATCGACCGGCCGATCAAAGTATTGAGATTGCAAAAGGTGGCTATGTTGTTTCTGAAAGTTCAGAGCCCCCTGAGTTGATCTTGCTCGCTACCGGTTCGGAGCTAGGTATCGCTTTGGAAAGTGCGATAGCATTGCGTGCAGAAGGAATTGCTACGCGCGTCGTATCGTTCCCTTGTGTTGAACGCTTTTTGGCGCAAGATTTAGATTATCAAGAAGCCGTATTACCCCACGCTATTCGTAAACGTATCGCCATTGAAGCCGGCGCAACAGGATATTGGTATCGTTTTACCGGCATGGACGGCGTTGTGATTGGTTTAGATCGGTATGGGGAGTCTGCACCTGCACCCGACATTTATACCAGTTTAGGGATCACCGCTGATCGCATCAAAGCAGAAGGACTGCGCTTAATTCACTCTCTTGCCCTCGTTTGAAGTTTTGGAGCCCTTTATGACAGTTCGTATTGCAATTAATGGTTATGGTCGCATTGGCCGGTGTGTTCTTCGTTCAATTTTTGAAAACAATCGCCTCAATGATTTTACAGTCGTTGCGATTAATGATTCATCGGGGATCAAAAGTACCGCCCATCTGACGCGTTACGATAGTACCCACGGACGATTTCAACATGACGTAACGATTAACGGTCAACATCTTATCATCGATGATCATCCCATCGTCATAACTGGACAGCGTAATCCTCTAGACCTACCCTGGAAGGCGCTGGGCGTGGATCTGGTACTTGAATGCACGGGGCGTTTTACCCACCGTGCAGAAGCCATGCTTCATATCACAGCAGGGGCTAAAAAAGTGTTAATTTCTGCCCCCAGTCATGATGCCGATGCAACGGTAGTCTATGGGGTAAACCATACGGTCCTCACCGCGCAGGATATTATTGTCTCAAATGCATCTTGCACGACCAATTGTTTGGCTCCCGTGCTCCAACCCTTACATGCCGCAATTGGGATAGAATACGGGTTATTAAATACCATCCATGCTTACACTAAAGATCAATTACTCCTGGATGGTCACCACAACGATCTTCATCGAGCGCGCTCTGCGACGCAGTCGATTATTCCAACCAAAACCGGCGCAGCAGCGGCAGTAGGATTGGTGTTGCCCGAGCTTAAAGGGCGCCTAGATGGCTTTGCCATGCGCGTTCCAACCCTCAACGTGTCAGTCATTGATTTTACCTTCACGCCTAAACGTCCTACTTCTGTTGAAGAAATTAATACGATCATGCGCGCGGCTAAAAGTGATATCCTACATGTTAACGATGAACCACTGGTTTCTTGTGACTTTAATCACTACCCGGCATCAGCCATCTTTGATCTTACGCAAACAAGAGTGCAAGGCAATCTAGTTAAAGTCATTGCGTGGTATGATAATGAATGGGGATTTTCCAATCGAATGTTAGATACATCACAGTATATGATGAGTCTATAGAGGAGCAGTTATGCACATCATGAGTATGCAAGATATTGCCTTAATGAACAAGCGTGTCCTCATTCGTGAGGATTTAAATGTACCGATTAAAGATGGCATCATCACCAGCGATCAACGCCTACAGGCGGCATTGCCTACTTTGAAAATGGCCCTCGCGGCCGGAGCAGCAGTGATTCTTCTTTCACATTTAGGACGCCCTGTCGAAGGACACATCGACGCGAAATTGTCATTGAGGCCTATCGCTAATTATTTAGCCCAGCATTTAAATTACCCTGTCAGCTTTGTCGAGCACTATCTACATGGGGTGCATCCGGTACCCGGACAATTAATTGTCTGTGAAAACGTCCGCTTTAATCTTGGCGAACAAAGCAATGATCCAGGGTTAGCCAAACAATTAGCAAGTCTCTGCGATATATTTGTGATGGACGCGTTTGGTACCGCACATCGCTGCCATGCTTCAACCTACGGGCTGGCTCAATATGCGCCCATCGCTGTCGCCGGACCGCTGCTACTTCGTGAACTGGACGCATTGGAACGTGTTTTTCGTGCCCCTGAAAAACCGATTATTGCAGTCGTCGGCGGTGCAAAAGCGTCAAGCAAATTGTCACTCCTTAAACAAATGGTCACCCGAGTAAACGTATTGATTCCTGGCGGCGGCATTGCCAATACTTTTTTAAAAGCCAGCGGCAAAGAAATCGGCGTATCCTTATATGAGCCTAACCTTTTAGAAGAATCTAAGGCCATCTTAGATCTAGCAAAAACCACCGGCTGTGAAATTGTCTTACCCACCGATGTGGTCGTGGGTAAAACGTTTCAAGATTCCTGTCCTGCCTATAACAAAACACTCGCACATATTGCGATCGATGACATGATTATGGACATTGGTCCTGAAACCGTTACCCGTTATATTGCTTTATTAGAAACGGCAAAAACCATTATTTGGAATGGACCTCTCGGCGTGTTTGAATTTCCACAATTTGGCTATGGCACACGTGCCATCGCGATTGCTATTGCCAATAGCCATGCTTTTAGTATTGCCGGAGGAGGCGACACCCTCGCTGCGATTGACAAATATGATTTGACGGATCAATTATCTTACATCTCAACAGGTGGGGGTGCCTTTTTAGAATACCTTGAGGGCAAACGCCTCCCCGCTGTCGCTATTTTAGAAAAACGCACTGCAGAAAAAACGTGTACGACCTAGTGAATGCGCGATGACTAAGGAACATAACATGACAAAGCTGTTGCAAATCCTATCAATGGCTATTTTTTGCTTATCAGCCAAAATCACCTGCGCTGGCGTCATGGGAGATGACTCGAGTTCTGATAACGATATGGGCATTTACCTCGGTGCAGATATTGGGGTTGCCGATTTAATCGACTCAGAATCAACAGCCTCGCCCCTTTCTACTCACCAGTTAAGTGCAGCAGGCATCGTCGGTGGTGGCTTAGTCGGGTATGATTTTACCCTATACGATAAATTAAAACTGGGTGTTGAAGGCTTTATCAATGCGAATAACTTAAATAGTGCAACACGGCAGTATCTTCCTACACCGCTAAGTTATACCGTACAAGCCCGATACAATGCCGGCGTTCGCCTCCTTCCGGGCTGGGCGCTATCCTCGGGGACTATTGGCCATCTTCTTCTAGGGTATTCCAACCTTCAACTCACGCTTAAAGATAACGGTAACTATGGCTATATCAACCAAAACTTAAACAAAAGTGGCTTCCAATGCGGCTTGGGTGCGAAAACAAATATCTTCGGGTCTATATGGCTACGCGCTGACGCACTCTACACCTACTACGGTACCTTGAATTCTGTTGGCGGTAACAATACTCAGGCCTATGCCTATCAAACTTACACCAATAACATCAGTACATTAGAAGGTGATATAACCGTGTTGTATCAATTTAATTAGCTTGATACGCCATCTCAAACGTAGGTGGAGATGGCCCTAACGGCAAAGGATCTTACAAAGTTAAGGATAGCTTATGCGTTTATACCACCCCAAAGTAGTGATCATGACGCTGTTCGTCAATACAGCGCATAGTTACGCCGGCATGATGAACGATGCGGACATATCGACATCATTTAATGGATTTTATGCTGGCGCATCGCTTGGTATCAGTAATTTGTTGGATAAAGAACAGCAGATCGTTAATACAGAAACCCATCAGTTAGGCAACCTCGGTATTCTCGGGGGTGGGTTTGTAGGCTACAACTATTATCTATCGGAACATGTGAGTATCGATATCGAAGGATTTGGGAATGCAACCGGGTTAAATGCGGCAATTACGCATAGCACGAATGGATCAACCACGTACCAAACAAGCACGCATTATAATGCCGGCGTGCGTCTATTACCTGGCTATCAATGTTCACAACGCCTCCAAGGGCATGTGATCATTGGCTATGCTAATGCTAATGTTCAAATTCAAGATAATGGCACCTACGGGTATATCAACACCTCTACCAACAAAAACGGCTTTCAAGCCGGTCTGGGATGGACGACCCCTTTGACATCCTACGTTCTAGCGCGCTTAGATATGCTATGGACAACGTATGGTCCCCTCACAAGCGTCGGAACAGGCTTAACGACTCCAACACAAACCTATACCAATAACTATGCTACGTTTGATGGTGCATTATCTTTGATTTATAAATTTTAAAGGTAAGGAACTGACGCAACATCCCTCATTAAATCTTAAATCCGCCTCGAACTCGGGGTTTTGCGTTAATCGTCTAAAATTTAACGAAATGATTTAAAATAACACAAAATTACCCTGCAAAAAAAACTTTAATTTATACCTACACGCTGTATAGTATAAATGACAACCAAATTCATAAAGGTATTGAATGATAGTTGATCTTAAACACAAACAAGGATTAGTAACGGGCATAGCCAATGGACACAGCATTGCTTATGGCTGTGCAGAAAAATTTCATGAAGCTGGCGCAGAATTAATCACAACCTTTCTTGATGCCAAAACAGAATCTTTTATGCGGCCCTTGGCTGTAAAGTTAAATGCCTCACTTATTTTGCCTTGCGATGTGCAAAAAGAAGAAGAAATTATTGCTTTGTTCGAAGCGATTGAAAAACAATGGGGTAAATTAGATTTTATGCTTCACTCCATGGCCTTTGCCCCTAAAATTGCTTTAAATGCAAAGCTCATTGATTGTTCTAAAGATGGATTCTTGGAAGCAATGGATATCTCATGCCACTCTTTAATTCGATTGGCAAAATATGCTGCCCCTTTGCTGAAAGATGGCGGCAGCATTTTAACGATGACCTACTACGGGAGTCAAAAAGTCATCCTCAATTACAATTTAATGGGCGTGGTTAAAGCTGCCTTAGAATCATCGGTCAGATATTTAGCCTACGAATTAGGCCCCCAAAACATAAGAGTCAATGCCCTCTCTCCTGGGCCGATCCAAACACGGGCAGCCTCGGGGATCCCTAATTTTTATGAGTACATCGATGCCCACGAAAAACGCTCTCCTTTGCATCGCTTGGTGGATATTGGTAATGTCGGCAATCTGGCCGCATTTCTAGTCAGTGATGCTGCTAAAAATATGACAGGTCAAGTTTATTTTGTTGATTCGGGTTATTCCATTATGGGCTGATGCCACACTAGGAGCAGGATCATGGCTTTTATCGAAAATAAAACATTCGATGAACTTAAAATAGGGGATACGGCGAGCATTAAACGCAGCGTGACCTTGCAGGATATTCAACTGTTTTCAGTGATGTCCGGTGATGTGAATCCAGCGCACGTCGACCCAGAGTATGCAAAAGAGAATAGGTTTCATAAAATCATTGCACAAGGGATGTGGGGAGCCTGCTTAATATCGACCGTGCTTGGTACCGAACTTCCCGGACCCGGTACGATTTATTTAGGCCAAACGCTCAAATTCACCGCCCCGGTCGTACCCGGTGATACCATTACGATTACAGTAACCGTTTTGGAAAAAAACCCTGAAAAACATATCATCGATTTAGAGTGCACCTGTGTTAATCAGCACAACGTCAGCGTCATTTCAGGCAAGGCTACCGTTATTGCGCCTACAGAGAAAGTAAAAAGAAAACGCGTAAAACTACCTAAGATCATTCTTAAAGAGTCTAAAGGAACATGGTATAAAAAACTCATTGGATTAAAAAGCAATTTTGAACCGCTTAAAACCGCTATTGTCCATCCGGTGGATGCACTTGCTCTTCAGGGTGCCATTGATGCCGCGCAAGATAATATCATCATCCCCATCTTGGTTG
>CANNJG010000090.1 GCA_947504795.1 Legionellaceae bacterium | reverse complement strand
ACATGTTCAGCATAATTTGTAATGATATAATTCGTTTGGCTGCTCAATAAATATTGGCAATAATTCAAACGGGTAATTTTTTCACTCTTAGGACGAGCCATTGTTTTATATCAGTTTTTTAACCTAACTTACTGTATCTCTATAACACTCATTTGGCTTCGATATATTTCTCTTATTCGGTTGATCTATTTCTTGGTTTAGGCCTTTTGCGTAAGTCCTAAGCGTATCTAGATTGATTTTTTG
Source organism: Legionellaceae bacterium (assembly GCA_947504795.1). Lineage (GTDB taxonomy): Bacteria > Pseudomonadota > Gammaproteobacteria > Legionellales > Legionellaceae. Next base: position 7,498 of record CANNJG010000090.1, on the reverse strand, counting down.
GGACACTCATGTGACACTGCGCCAAAACGCTTCAAAGGCACGCCGCTTGGGTTACAAGTCTCATTTTCAATTCAGATAAAAACTAGTTGATATCGAGTAGTGATCATGAAATGTTGATATGGAATGCTTGTAATTGGGATGAGCCACCTTATTCGTTCCCTTTTGGTGCAGACCATCTTTGTATTCAGGGTAATTCCCTCGGTTTTTCTCGTGGCAAAGCATTATATGCAACAGATTTGACCCATATTTCCTCATTCATATTCATGGATAATGAAAATCAAACTGCGGTTGCAGGGAGCTCGCTGGGCCATGCTTTCGTAAGGAATAGACACAACAGATAGATTGCCATCGCACTTATTCCTATCAGCACGATATGTAACAGGCGTTGCGTCCAATCCCAATGCGCCCAAATCATCTGATCATGAGAAGTCAACCACAAAAATAAGGCGAGGACACTATTGGCGAATAGCAATTTTAGTAAAAATAATCCCCATTGTGGTTGAGCGCTAAATATTCCCTGTTTCTGTAACACTACGCCTAACGCAATGACATTAACCCAAGACGCGAGCGAGCTGGATAAGGCTAATCCCGCATGCGCCAAGGATTTTATGAATAGAATACTTAACAAGATATTGATAACTAACGATATTGTTGAAATTTTAACCGGTATTCGTATGTTTTGTTTGGCATAGAAAGCAGATGATAAAATTTTGGCTAACATGAACGCTTGTAACCCTATCGCATAGGCAATAACAGCGCGTTGCGTCATCAAGACGTCATGCAGGGTGAATTTCCCATAATAAAACAAACTGATGATCAGCGGGGCGGATAACAACAACATGGTTAACGAAGCCGGAATACCGATAATTAAATTCCAGCGTAATCCCCAGTCCAATGCGGCGGAAAAGCCTGCTTTTGATTCAATAGCATGTTGTCGCGATAAATGCGGCAAAATAACGGTAGCGAGCGCGACGCCAAAAATGCCTAAAGGGAAATAGGCTAGTCGCTCCGAGTAATAAAGCCAAGAGACACTCCCTGTGACTAAAAAAGAAGCTAATATGGTATTAATTAATATGCTTAGTTGTCCCATAGAGGCACCAAAAAGAGCAGGGATAATCAGCTTTAACACTCTTTTAATGTTTTGATCTTGCCAGTCTATTCTAGGCACGACTAACAAATTACTCCTATACAATGCCATGACTTGCATGAATAATTGCACAAATCCAGCGAGTAGGATCCCCCAAGCTTGAGACGTAACAGGAATCGCAAGCCATGGGCTCATAATAACCGCTGTTGCAATTAAGCAAACATTTAACATTGCGGGGGTAAAGGACGGAATAGCAAATTTGCCATAGCTATTTAAGATAGATCCAGCGAAAGCAGTTAATGAAATTAGCATTAAATATGGAAATGTAATGCGTAACATGTTTTGTGCCAGCTCATATCGATACGGATCAAGGCCGGGAGAGAAAAGATTAATCAAATGACGAGCGCCGATAATGCCTAAAAAAGTGACAATTAATAATACAATGCCGAGCGATGCCGACATATGGCTGATAAATTTTTTGACCTCGGCTTCAGTGTTTTTTTCGCGATAATCTGATAAAACAGGTACAAAAGCTTGAGAGAAAGCGCCTTCCGCAAATAAACTCCGCATAAAATTAGGTATTTTAAACGCAATATAAAAAGCATCGACACTCGCATTAACGCCAAATATTTGTGCGGCTATCAGATCGCGGACAAATCCCAAAATACGTGAAATAAAGGTCATTGAGGAAACTAATGAGACCGATCTTATTAATGACTTTGCCATAAGGTATTTGCCTTGCATACTCCGCGAGTTCTAAAGCAAATATTCTACGTTATAGCTGAACGTTGTAAAGCAGAAACTTCATCTGTACTTAAATCTTACATTTTTAGGCGTTTTAGGCGTTGAGGTGAACAGATATCTCTTGGGAATGAACATCCCTCGAAAATTATCGAAGGATGTTGAAGATTTAATAGAGGTTTGATTCTTGTTGCTGTGCCTCTGCTTTTTTTAAATGCATGACGAAATGTTCACGCGCGGCTTTTAAATAAGCAGTTAATTCTGCATTAGTTGATTGCATGATGCTGCTATCAATGATTTGCAAGGCACTTCGATGATCATTAATCATATCTCTGATAAACGCTTTATCAAAATCTTTATTATGGAGTGTTTTCAGTTGGTTTAGTTCTTGTTGACCTTGATGTTCAATATGATTTGACATTGAATTCACCATGGGCTTAATTTTTGTTTTATGGCTGAGATGTTGTACTTCGCGCAAATTTTGCGTGTGTACTGTCTGTAAAGAGGCAGCAAGTTTTTTTATTTTTGCGCAAGTACTATGTGTTTTAGCATATTGGGTTAAGGCAATTTCCGTTTTGTTGATAGTCATTAATTCTTGAATAATTTCTCCATTCGACGCAATGTTTAAAATGTTGCCATGTCTAAAAGGCCACAATGAATTCAGATTAGGGTTTTGCGAATCCCAAGTACATCCTGTTAGAAGGGTAAACACGACCGGCACTGCAACGATCATTGGTTTTATTTTCATCTCTTCTCTCCTTGAATGATTATTCTGACAATTTATAATCAGCAGATTAATAATAGCTCTTATTTATGATTTTTTACAATCTTATCAATACCCTCCTTTTTAACTAAACAATGAATGGCTTATTTTTTCCGAAAATACCGTCTAGGGCTTGTTAGGTCGGGAATGATTACCTTCAAAATCATTGTCGGTATTTTTTAGCTGAGATATTTGGTCATGAACGTTGCTAACTTGGGAGAAATACCCAGCATCCCAACCAGGATTCTTTTGGGTTGCGTCGGCAATACTATTCCAAGTCGTTGCGGTTGGATTTTCGATATAGCTTTTTAGGGCTTTCATAACTTCAATTTTGGGTTTATGTTTTGGATCAGGGGTTCCATTTTTATTATGTTTTTCAACGTATTTTTCCATGAAACTAATGATGCTTTTTTTCTTTTCATTTACATGGCCTGCTAATTTCTCAATTTTATTTTGATGTTGCTCGACTTTATCAAACATTTGTTTATAAGTCGGGGGGGTGCTGTTTAGGCCTAAGGTTTTTGTATTGTCTTGAAATTTGTCCCGATATGACGATAAACGCTTCCATGCGTTTTGGTTAGGAATAGATGATTCAGACATACAGTCCAAGTACTCACTTAATCTTAGCCATTTGTCGCGCCCAGACCAATTTTTTGCTATTTTGTTGTTAACAGAAACTTCAATACTACTTTTAAGTAGTACTATTTCTTCACGAGCTTTTTGTTGTTTTTGTTTTATTGCAGAAATACCTGCCAGCAGGGTCTTTGAAAAAAGAGGGGTTTGATAAATCGCATCAAGTAATCTTTTCAAAGGTCCTCGCTTGTTTAATATTTCCGTTAGATAAACGGTTGGGTCTTGTCGTGATTGATTTTTAGGTTTGAAAGATCCCGCATTTTTTCTAAAGGCTTCTTGATAAGTTTCTCCCTTTTTTGTTTGCCATAGTTCCTTTATGACCTGATTAGCCGATTTGGCGAGTCCTTGAGAATTATCTTTATCCATGTATGCAAAGGCTGAAACTTGACCGAGGCGTTGTTGATTAGTATTCGACTGAGTGACGACGCTAACCCTCATTGCAACAGCACCTTCAGGCGGTTTTGCGGATAGAATTTGTAGATTTTTATGAGTGAACCCCACTTTCAGCATTTCATCGGCTAATTCCTGAGCAAAAGGTTCTGAAACCTTGCTTCCATAGAACATTCCCTCCCGTTTTATCTGTGATCCACTCTCACAGGCTACTAAAATGACTTCGGTCAGAAGCTGTTTGTTAGACCCGTATTTTTTTGCGAGTCCTTTGGCTATATCGCGTGGTGAGGCGCCACCAACCGTGCCATGTGTGTCATCGGTATGCCCAGCCAGCGTCACGGAATCATCTGTTGTACTATTGTTATCCTCAAATTTGGACCATGCTGGAGCTGTCTTTTTGGACGAGGGATTTGGAAGAAGACCATTAACCATCCCCTGAGCGGTTTCAAGCAGACTTAGCTTGCTTTTATCTTCAAGTGCTTGACGTTTTTGGGTTGAGAAAAATCCCTCAGCCAGAGATTGGGTTAAAATGTCCGCATTGGAACCAACAGAATATATCATCAATGACAACGCAATTGGATAGTAGCCTATCTAATTTATAGAAGACGATATTGATTTATTCAAATTACCGATTCGTATAAAGAAGCGGGATTAGTTTTTAGACCGGTTTATATTGGTTTATTAGAAATGCCTAATTTGAAGATATTTATCTATACTACCTCGTGATTTCTATGTTTTGTCAAATAAATGATAATAAAAATTGCTCAAAGCATGAAGCCCAATCGTATTAAGTTGGAAATAAATTTTTAAATTAAGCTATAATAAAGGCATGCCGAATAGAAAACGACTTTAGATCATGCTAATCCCCTTGAATGAACCAAGCAATTTTTTCTACATTTACATTAATCCTACAAGCAATCGCGTTCATCTACTTGTGCCATTTATTGCAGGTATTGATGTGAGCACGGATAACACGTGCAAATCAAATGTGGAGTTGAGGGCATTTTTTGAGGGTGGTGCTTTCAATGAATTGGAATCGTATAAAAGTACACTTGAATTCCATCTATCCTTACTAGAAGAAGGCGATGCGCTTTACCGCGCAAAAAAAGAACGACTCGATCAAATCAATCTATATCTTGAAGCCGTTGTTGGTATGCGAGATAGTTATGAAACTGTTGTGAACAGTTTTTTGAAAAGGCCTTCCAATTTATACGGCATTCAGTTAAGACCAAGCGTTCAAGACCCGATGTCTCGTGTTGTAAACCCCGTCTTTACCATCAATCGAGGCAATGATAGTCGAGGGACACCCCTATCTCCTTTGTATAATAAAATACACGAGGTCTTTCCAAGACTAACATTAGGAAAGTCAGGCCCTCGGACAAAACTTATCCAGAAAGTATTAGATGCTTTGCCATTGAACGCTTCTTTTGAAAATATTCAAGATTTATTAGCCACTCAATATGGCGTGCCCAATGATTTTTTTAAAAAAAGAACCGATGCAAATCGTCAAGAGCAAATAGTTGATAGGCCTTATGTAAATAACCTGATGGGGTTTGATGCACACACAACATCTCGTGAATACATCGAGGCGTTGTTTGGGATTTGTGCGCCGAATTTGCAGAGCACCTTAGAAGGCTCCCCTTTTTATTTTGACAGCTCATCCATTTCCTCTGAAAAGGCTGAGCGATTATCGATTTTAACCCAGTTTTATTTAGGCTTTTTAAACGTCTATTGTCGTGCCAAGAAGATTAGCGATAAAAATTTCGGTGAGATTTTGGATAAATCGCCTCATTTAAGTCAAGCGCTAGTAGCGCTTGTAGGACAAACACTCAGCCGTGGTGGTGATGTGGAGGCGGCTATCATCGATTTTTGTAATGCCCATCAAGACAACAATGAATTTGCTTTATCGCCTAGTTTAAGCACCACAGGGCCTGAAAACGATAAAGATGCAATTATCCAAAAATTTGAAGCCACCTACCGCACCGTGACGGCTACGAAAGAAAACCCACACATGGATGATTTCATGTTCTTGGATACTGAAGCACAGGGTGATCATAGTGTTTTTATCACCAATAAAGGTTTAATTTGTACTGATGCTTCGAATATTCTTCCCACAACACCCCAAAATCAAAGTTATTTTGCCGAGGTTCGTCATGAAGCATGCCTGCATCGCGACATCGTCACGCCTCAAGATGAAGCCGTTATTACGATTGATATCGCGCCTATCGCACTCATGGATAAATTAGGCGATGTACAATGGGAAAGACTTCCTAAAGAAGTTGTTGAAGTCTGTCGTGCTTTACCTGCGTTTAATGCCCGTGTGCTTTTGAACGATGTAGCAAAAGGAAAACAAGATGAAGCACAAGCTATTTTAGAGTCATCAGAAGACAAACAAACACTCCTTCGAACACCGGGTAAATTCACCGATTATTCGGGAAGAACGTTTCATTGCACCGCTTATGAATATGCTTATTGGGCTAAAGATACGCATATGCAGCGAATGTTAGAACCTCATTTGGATGATGAAACCAGAGCATTGATGTTAGAAAAAATTGAGGCACAGGAACAGATAGGACTTTCTTATCAACAACACGGCATCACTTATCAAAACGCACACTATGATATGAGTTTTGTTTTAAAAAATTTAAACGATGGTGAATTTCGTCAATTACAAACGCTCGCGGGTCAAATAAGTTCAAAAATACAACAAGCTACCATCGATAACTACAAAAACACATCTTTTACAGCAACAGAATATGAGTCGCTTAAAAAAAGTTTAGAACAACCTCAGCCAACGGGTGTTTTTTCTTTCTTCCCTTCATCTCCAGCAACCGCCCTCAGTAAAAAACTACAGTTTGATTTCCATTCATTGATTACAGCTCTAGATACCTATGTGACTAATTATGATAGATCGAACTATCACGAACAACTAGCAGCTTGGATGAAGGTTGGTAAGGCGCAACGAGATGTGCCTGCGCATATTGCGCATGAGTATTGTAGACCCGACCGCTCATTCGATCCGTTGCCTTCGTTTAATGAAGAAAACCTGCCCAGGGTTCTTACGTTTGATAATTATACAGGGACAGCGGATAAATCGTGGTTCCCTTTGTCTTCATCTTCTTCTGGCCTCGGTTTCGATTTTGCGTTAACACGCGGGGAGACGCCCGGGGCGCGCGTGGCGGGCGGGCGCGCCCCGGCCGCGTATGTGGCGCAGCGCTCACGGGCCGTTGATTTGGCGGCGGGCCGTCATCTTGATGAGGTGAGAATCGCCGATATTACGCTATCGCGTGACAATCTAAGACCGGCAGCGGATCAGCTAGGGTTGTTGCATTAGCTGTAGCGGAGCGTGCCAGACAGACCTCTGATTGTCCAGATTTATTTTTTGTTTCACTTGATTGTGGTGGATTAATATACACCGCTTTCGGTAGTTTTTTGAGTTGTGGTTGCTTATGATTAAAGCGCTCCGGATGAGCAAGAAAGGCCTGCATAAGAACGGCATGTCGTTGCTCGAGAATAGCCTGATCTCGCTGATAATGTAGGGATTCTGGCGTTAACCAAGCGATCCCTGAATGGTAATGCTCCTGGTTATACCAAGGGAAAAACTGCTGAAAAAATGCTTCGCCGTGTTGCAGTGATTGGCACCGCACGGGGAACTCCGGTCTATATTTCAACGTTTTAAAATCTCGACTTTAGCCATTTTTTGATATTTAACCGGTCAAGTCCTAAAAGTGCTGTAAATTCGCGCCAATTCATCCCATTGAGCCCATATTTTAATTAATCAGTTTGTTAATTTCAAGAACATTTGACTTACCCATGTCTTTATCAGCCAGCCAATCATTAAATTCATCCATATCCAAGTAACGACGTGTTTGCCATTGTTCATT
>CANNJG010000089.1 GCA_947504795.1 Legionellaceae bacterium | reverse complement strand
GTAGTCATGCGCTGCGTGGCATCTGCTTGCACATAGACTTGAAATACTTGACCAAATTTCGAGAAAAGATTCACATAAGACGATCCGAGATAAGTTTGTAGCGTATCAAATGCATCGCCGAGTGTGACACCCAGTGATTCGGATTTGGTGCGGTCAATGAGAGAAGATACTTGTGGCACAAAGGCGCGAAATGATGTAAATAATTTTTGAATGGTAGGGAAGTCATAGCCGCGTTTTACTAATTGATCCGTGACCAATTGGAGTTTTTGATAATCAAAGGATCCGTCTTGCAATTCAATTTGCATTTGAATCCCACCGGATAACCCTAATCCTTGTATCGCGGGTGGAACGATGACAGTGACTTGGGCCTCTAATGTTTTGGCCGCTAATTGAGTTAGTTGTTGATAAAGAGGGAATATACCTTGTGCTGAACCTCTCTCACTCCAATCTTTAAAAATAACATATAGGATACCAGCATTGGCTAGACTACTACTATTATCCATTAATGATACGCCGTCGATGCTAATGACATTGGCAATGCCATCCATTTTAGAAATTTGGGTGCTGAGTTTTTGGATGACTTTTTCAGTGCGACTTAAGGTGGAGGCATCCGGTAAAACGACATTGAGCACCAGATAGCCTTGATCTTCTATGGGAATGAATCCAGTTGGAATCCGAGCGAGTCCTATGATGGCACACATAACCAAAATAACGCCTATCATGCAAACGGGTTTGTGCTGATGAACCAATTTTGTGATCAATCCAAAATATTTGGTTTCTAAGGATTGATAAACGACATCAAATTTTCGGAAAAAAATATTTTTCTTACGATTAGGATCAATGGGTTTTAACCATAAAGCACATTGTGTGGGTTTTAACGTTACGGCATTGATAGCCGAAATAAATGCGGTTGCTGCAATAACCAATGCAAATTGTGCATACATGGCACCGGTTAATCCAGGTAAAAACCCCGGAGGAACAAATACCGCCATTAATACTAAGGTGATACCAATAACAGGGCCTATTAATTCTTGCATTGCTTGAATGGATGCATTTTTAGGGGTCATGCCACGTTCGATATGTTGAGTCACACCCTCTACTATCACAATAGCGTCATCTACAACAATCCCAATCGCTAGGATTAAAGCGAATAAGGTTAGCAGATTGATGCTGAAGCCCAAAGCCAGCATGGCAAGAAAGGCTCCAATAATTGTTACGGGCACGGTCGTGGCAGGTACCAGTGTGGCACGAAAATTTTGTAGAAAGACTAATATTACGATCAAGACTAAGATACCTGCTTCAAATAGGGTTTTATAGACTTCGTGGATTGATGCTTTAACGAATATGGTGGTATCAAAGGGGATGTCGTAGCGTAAACCAGGTGGGAATTGCTTTGACATGGCGGCAACCGCTTTACGGACTTCTTTGGCTACTTGCAGAGCATTGGCCCCGGGCAATTGAGAAATTGCAATGGCTGCAGTTGGTTTATTGTTGAGTTTGGATAATTGGCTGTAGCTAGACGATCCTAATTCCACGCGGCCCACATCCCGAATGCGCACAATTTGCGAGGAAGAGCTCGTATTGGCTAATTGGTTGGGCTGAGTGACTTGGGTTTTGATTATAATATTGGCAAACTCCTCTGGATCGCTCAATTGGCCAGGCACATTGACTGTGAGTTGATAGGCGGCTTGACCTTGAATGGGAGGTGAGGCAATTTGACCTGCAGAAATTTCTTTGTTTTGATTGCTGATAGCATTCAGAACATCGCTCGGGTTTAAGCCAAAAGAGTACATTTTGTTGGGGTCTAACCAAATACGCATGGCGTAAGAACCTGATCCAAATACCATGACATTTCCAACACCCGGTAACCGTTCCAAGGCATTTTCCATATTAATGACGGCATAGTTGTTTAAAAAAATTCCATCGTATTCATCATGCTCGGCGGTTAACGTGATGAATTGGAGTATTGCTGTGGATTTTGCTTGGACCATGATTCCTTGTTTTTGGACGACATCAGGCAATTGTGCTAAAGCTGCTTGCACTCGGTTTTGTACTAACATTTGGGCAAAGTTTAAATCAGTTCCGATTGCAAAGGTGACGATAAGGTTATAGGTACCACTGTTAGTGCTATTCGATTGCATGTATAGCATGTTTTCAACGCCATTGACTTGTTGTTCAATGGGTAAAGCGACAGTTTTAATTAAAGTCCTGGCATCAGCGCCGGGATAATTTGTAGACACTTGAATGGTAGGGGGCACGATCGCTGGATATTGCGAAACAGGCAACACAACTATGGCGACTATGCCAAGAAAAACAAGTAAGAGTGCAATCACATTGGCTAAAATTGGGCGTTCAATAAAAAATTTGGAAATCATAGTTTCGCCTTGTCAGCGGAAACGGGCGTAACTTTTATGCCAAGAGCGGCATTTTGCAATCCAGCTACCACCACATTGTCTGTAGCGAGCAGCCCCTGGGTAATAGCACGGTACCCTGCGTCAGTTGGTCCGATCACCACTCTTTTAAGGACGACGGTATTTGTATTATCCACAACGTAAAGATAAGAGCCAATTTGATCATATTGCACAGCGGTTTCCGGGACTGTTAATTGCTGTTTGGGATATTGAATGGGCAGCTTTACTTGTACAAAAAGTCCGGGTAACAACGCGAAATCCTTGTTTGGGAGTAAAGCACGAAATTCCATGGTTCCGGTAGAGGCATTAAGGCCTGTATTCACAAAATTTAACTTACCTTCATGCGAAAAATCTATTTTATTTTGTAAGCTTACAGAGACAGGAATTGAGCTCAGATCATCAGGGGTAATTCCATAGGCGTTCGCCATGCGCCTAACTTTAAGTAAGTCTAACTCGTTTAAATTGAAGTAAACGTAAATCGGGTCAATTTGCTCAATCGTTGCCAATTTGGTTGCTGCCCCATTGCCGACTAAATTACCCACATCCACCAAATGTCTGCCCATCCGGCCATCAAAAGGAGCTAAGACATGCGTATAACTATAAGTGATGGCGGCATTTCTCTCATTGGCACTGGCTTTGTCTAGGTCTGCTTTGCTCTGAAGAACCTTGGTTTCCCATTCTTGAACGTTGTTGAAAGATGTGGCATTTTGGTTATACATTTTTTGTTGACGGTCGCGCTCAATTTTGGAGTAAGCAAATGACGCGTCTTCCGAAGCAACAGAGGCTTGGGCTTCTTTTAACTGATCCCAATAAGGTTGCGGTTCCACAATAAACAATTCTTGGTCTTTTTTTACGAAAACCCCATCAGTAAATTGAATTTTTTCTAAAAACCCCTCGATTCTAGCGACCAGGTCTACAGAGTTAAATGCGACCAAGGTACCGGTTTGTGTGATGTATTCAGTGACGTTTGCTAATTTCGGTTTTTGGATGACGACAAGAGGGGCGGTATAGGCTGGCTTTTGATGGTTGTGATACCGCTTAATCCCCCAAATGAGTAGGCAGAGGATACTTAGGCCAACCAAACTTAGCTTGAATAATTTTGTGTGTTTTTCAGATATCATTTTTGTTTTTATCTCACCAATCAGGTAAATACAATTCTTTGATCTGCTGCGGTTTGCTTTTTGGGGGCTCGTGATTGGATTGTTGAAGTAATCTCCCCCAATTGGTCCGCACAGCCATTTCTTCTTTCACTTCATCAGGAACAATATCATTGCCATTTCGAATTTGCCAGCCCCCGCCTAAGGATCGGTATAGTGCAACCAATGCTTTTGGGATATTGCCTTGCGAATTTGTGAGAGAAATTTGTACACTAAGCTCTTGAATTTCTGATTGGAGAACAGGGGTGAAATCCGATTGGCCTTCCTGATAACGAATCATCGATAGACGGGTGGATGCCACAGCTGAATGATCGGAGGTTAGGAGTGCTTGGGTGGTTTTTCTAGATTCGATGAATGAAGTGATATTATCTTGAACTTCTTGTTGGGCACTAAGAACTATATTTTGATAATTTAAGACGGCTTGTTGGAACACTGCATCTTGAGCGCGCACAGAATTAGTGATTTGCCCGTAGTTTAATATAGGCCAAGAGAAACCTGGGCCAGCATTAACTGTGCGACTTGACCAATTGAAAATTTCACCCAGAGACGAATTGTTAATAGTGTTGGCTGCAAATGAAAACGAACCTATTAGAGAAAATGAGGGGAAAAGCAGTGCTTTGATTGCGCCGATTGTTTCAGATTGGGCAATGGCTTTCATGCGCGCCTCATAAATATCAGGTCGTTTGGCTAGAGTTTCTCTAGGAATGCCGACCGCAATTTTGGAGGGGGCCTGAGGAATACCACGAGATATCCCGAGTAACCCATCTACTTTGTCTGGTGTCGTACCGAGTAAAGTGCCTAAGCTATCTTTTTGTTTTTGTAGCGTAGCACGATAGGTCGGCAAAGTTGACTCGGTTTGAGACAGCATAGTTTGAGCCTGTTCCACATCGAGTAAGCTTGTTTCACCTTCTTTGTAACGAACTTTCGTAATACTCAGAATCGATTTTTGCGCTTGAATATTTTGTTGAGTGACTTGAATCAGTTGTTGGGTGGTACGAATCGAAATATAATTGGTAGCAATGTCTGCGCTTAAGCTGACCAACGCAATATCATACGTTGCATAAGAGGCCAAAAAACTGGCGTCATTGGCCATAATAGCCCGTCGGTATTTCCCCCAGAAATCTATTTCCCAAGTCGCATTGACGCCCATAGTTACTGTATTGAAGGAGGAAGGCAGCACCGACTGTAATTCTTGGCCACCAATCCGGTTATAACTGAGATTGCCGGTTAGGGTTTGCTGTTGAGGATAGAGCTCTCCTACAGATTGGGCTAATTGCGCACGTGCTTGGAGTACATGTACTGCAGTGGTTTGGAGAGATAAATTATGGGTGTAGCCATGTTGAATCAAAGCATTTAAAGTGGGGTCGCGGAAAACATGCCACCAATTGGCATTTTGAATGCAAGATTCCTTGACTGACTTATCTGTTTTTTTCCAGTGGGGCGCAATATCCTTAACCGGCTCTTTATAATTAGGTCCGACCATACAGGAAAAAAGGGATAATGATGCTATAACTGTGATGATCTTGGGTGAAAACCTGACCATACTATGAATATCCTTTTCATGTGGCTGGGTATTATTACTCTAGAAAGTATCACATAAAATCGCTGTCGTCATCCAGAACGGAGTGAAGGGCTAGGCCTGTCTGTTTGGAATAGAGTTATCATCCTTTAGCGTCACTTTTCTTTGGCCAAACTCGCTATCGAGTTTTGGTGTTTTGCGAAATCCCTGATTAGCCTCGAAAAAGCAGTTAAACAGAAACGAAAACTTTCTAGGCTCTGGGGACATGTCAATAGAGCCTAGCTTTCAGGGGAATAAGTTTTACAAGTTTTGCTAGGATTAAGTAGAACACACCGCTTCAAGGCGGTCGTTACTCAAATTAGTGATCGAAACTTCAGCACCGGGCTCAGCGGATACTTCGATGGTTTTTTGGTCATAAACAATCATAGATGTTGCATGTCCCGCAGTTAACGATTTGCCATTAACAATGCTGGTATTTTTGACGCCTTCAACTCGAATTGTTTTCTTATGCGTATCCGAGTGAATTTTACAGGTAGCATGGATAGTCCATAATGTGGTATTCGCAATAACCTTATCTTGATTGGGATTCAACTTTAGGTTCATCCCTTGACTGTGTCCTTGTAAGGCAAAACAACTGATCGTGATAGCCGTTAAAATAGCGCGTAACCTAATCATATTATTTTCCTTAAAGCAAAATGAGCCTCAATTATACCAAAATTTTATCTTAAAATCAATCAAATAGAATAATAAAAAAACAATCAGGGGTTGTTGGACAACATTTGCATCCTTTGTTGTATAACGTTAAGCTAAAAGAATGCATGAATGACAAAGGATAAGTTATGAAATGGGCAGCGATGGGCTTGTTAGCGTGTACATCGATTTTGGCGTTCGCACAAGCCGAATCTGATAAAGGACAAGACCGGTTGTTACAAAGCCTCCATCTAGACTGGTTGGATACTCGCGTTGCGCCGCAGCAAGATTTTTATATGTACGCTAATGGAAATTGGAAAATCGAAAATCCTATCCCAGATGATTATGCAAGTTGGGGGTCGTTTTCCATTCTGCAAGAAAAAAACCAAATTGCTATCCATAAGATGGTGGCAGAGATTTCAAAAGACGGCAAATCTCAATCGGATTCCTTACAACAAAAAGTAGGAGATTTTTACTATTCTGGTATGGATTTAGCAACTATTAATAAATTAGGGATTAAGCCTATAAAATCAGAGTTTTCGCAAATTGAAGCCGTTCAATCGATAGCTGATTTGCAAGCAGAAATAGAGCACTTGCATCAGTATGGAATAAATACGGGATTTACTTTTCAAGCAATGCAGGACTTTGAACATAGCACCCAAATGATCGCGGTAATTGCGCAAGCTGGATTGAGTTTGCCCAATAAAGATTATTATCTAAAAACGGATAAAAAATTTGTCGAGATCCGCGAAGCATTTGTGAATCACATGAAAATCATGTTGCAATTTTTAGGTGATAAGTCGCAACAAGCTGAGAACGAAGCACAAGTCGTGATGCGCATCGAAACCGAGTTAGCCAAAGGGTCAATGTCGCAAATCACGCAACGGGATCCCCACGCTATCTATCATCTCATGTCGCTCGATCAACTTTCGCATTTAAGTACACATTTTGATTGGACAGGGTATTTTCAAGCAAGAGGCTATGCGGATATCAAGCACCTAAACGTAGCGATGCCAGAATTTATGCGCACTTTTGACGGGATGATAGCGACAGTTTCATTGAATGATTGGAAAATCTATCTCAAGTGGCATTTATTGGATGCGCTCTCACCTTATTTATCAGACAATTTTGTCAAACAAAATTTTAAAATGAGCGCTATTTTATCGGGGGTGAAATCATTACCTCCGCGTTGGAAGCAAGTGATAGGGACTGAGTCAGGTATGCTAGGATTCGCTATTGGAGAATTATACGTGCAAAAACATTTTTCTCCTGAAGGGAAGCAACAAGTCCTGGATATGATAACGCATATTCGCCAGGTACTACGCAAGGATTTAGAAAATTTAGCATGGATGACCGAAGAGACGCGCAAAGCCGCGGTTAAAAAGTTAGATAAAATGGAAGAACGCGTCGGCTATCCTGATAAGTGGTGGGACTATTCAACCTTACAGATTGATAGAGGGCCTTATGTCTTAAATGTGTTAAGAGGCAGTGCTTTTTTAGTCAAACGTGAATTAGATAAAATTGGCAAACCCATTGACCGGACAGAGTGGGCGATGACGCCGCAGACTGTGAATGCCTATTATGATCCGTCTATGAACAGTATCAATATTCCTATGGGGATCTTGCAATCGCCCTATTTTGACCCTGCTGCGCCGATGGCTATCAATTATGGTGGAATTGGCGTTGTGATTGGTCATGAGATTACGCATGGTTTTGATGATCAGGGTTCACAATTCGATGAACAGGGTAATTTAAATAATTGGTGGACAGACGAAGACTTGAAGAAATTTAAGGCTGCGACTCAGTGCATTACCAATCAGTTCTCGCATTATACCGTGAATGAGACGATCCCAGTCCAAGGAGAATTAGTGGTAGGGGAGGCTACTGCTGATTTAGGAGGGGTAACGCTGGCATATCGTGCGTTTCATGAAGCGGAAAACTACCATCAACAAGCGACGATTGGTCATTTTAATCCAGATCAACAATTTTTCTT
>CANNJG010000088.1 GCA_947504795.1 Legionellaceae bacterium | reverse complement strand
CGAGTGGGATCGAACCACCGACCACCACCATGTCAAGGTGGTGCTCTACCACTGAGCTACGTGCCTAAATTCGCAAATTCTAATCGCACTTAAAATTACTGAAGTGAGCGAGTATAGTACGAGTAGGTGCAAGCGTCAATATCAAAGGAACTGAAGCATTAAAACTTGAAGCTTGTTTTAGAATTGTCGATTATATTGAAATCTAGACTTTGAAGGTCAACATCCAGAAACTAAACTTTAATCAAAAAGGGTGGATCGACCCTCAACATTTTCATAGTTCAAAATGGAGTGTTTTATGGCCTTTGAAGGTCGAAAATTTCTGATCATTACAGACGCATGGCATCCTCAAGTAAATGGGATTGTTCGTACTTATGAGACGATTATCCCCATACTAGAGGCGCAGGGCCACACCGTTCAGATTATTCACCCTAAACAGTTTTCAAGACAGCTCCCTATGCCAGGTTATCCAGAAATTAGACTTGCTGTTTTTCCTTATAGACACCTAAAACGCCTGATTGAAGCCTATGAGTTTGATACGCTACACATTGCCACCGAAGGGCCTCTGGGTTATGCGGCTCGACGCTATTGTCGCAAAAAAAACATTCGTTTTAGCACGTGCTTTCATACACACCATCCAGTCTATGCTGCCATGCGTGTCGAGAAATTTATGCCGGGATTAGATCATTGCACTTTCAATTTGGGGATCTGGGTGCTTAGGAAGTTTCATAGTGCGGCTGCTCAAGTCATGGTAGGAACATCCAGTCTCGAAGAACAACTTCGATCCTGGCACTTTAAGATGCCACTACCACGTTTGGGTTGTGGCGTTTTAACAAATGTTTTCAACCCTGGGGGGCCAAAAGCACTACAAGATTTGCCTAGACCCATTGCTTTATACGTGGGACGAGTTGCGATTGAAAAAAACATTGAGTCTTTTTTGAGTATGCCTTGGCACGGAAGTACAGTTGTTGTCGGTGATGGCCCAGCACTTAATGCGCTTAAAAAACTATTTCCTAACACCTATTTCTTCGGTAAAAAAACGGGTCACGAGTTAGCCAGTTATTATCGAGGTGCTGATGTTTTTGTGTTTCCTTCAAAAACAGACACCTTTGGAATGGTGATTATAGAAGCACTTTCATGCGGTATTCCTGTTGCGGCGTATCCTGTCATGGGCCCAAAAGATATTATTACCCAGCCTTTTTTAGGCTGTATGGACATGGACCTGTCAAATGCCGCGAAGCACGCATTAAACGCACCGGGAACAAAAACAAAACGATATTCTTATATTCAGAATCATTACACATGGGAAATTGTTGCTCAGCAATTTATCGATGGGACTGTGTTGGTCAGTGAGTAGAAGGGGTCTCATAACTCCTCCGTCCGATGAGGCATAAGGCGGCTTCAACCCTTTTTTTTAGATTGTGGGCTAGGAAAAAAAGGATTGAAGCCCGCACATATTTGATCAATAGGATCAGGATTAAAAAAAAGATATTGACCTCCCGGTAAAAATCCGAATAAAATACGTGCGATCTCATAGAGATCATCGAATGCAAAAGAAAGATTTTAACGGTCATTGGAATTTTCAGATAAATCTCTCTCTCAGCACCATCGGTCTTACAGGTGGCTTTATTATGCGACACAAATCAAATAATATTATTATTTTGCTATTTTTTTGATCATGCTAAACTGAACAGGGCTTACAAAACCCCCTGACTTGCAGGTCAATCGAACAAAATGGAAAACCACCTAATTAACGAGCCACGAAATCCTTCTGTTTTAGTCAGGTTTTCGTAAGTCCTGATAATAAATAAAATCTTTTATGCATTGATTTGGAATTGTTAAATGCGAGTGGATATGGTGTTGCTTCGCGAAAAAAATAAGTCCATTACTGTGGAAATGAATTTGCAACATTATTTACCCCTATTTTTACGTATCAATGAAAAAGGACGCCCCCTTGAGTTGGCAGAACAAAACGCTTTTAATCATGCATTTTCTAAAGTTAGCGCCCATTTTGCTGGCGTAGGAGCAGAAAGCCTCATGGAAGATATTAAAGAGCTTCTTTTGCAACAATACAGTCCGTTAGAACAAACCGCACTTTTAGCGTCCCCGGTATTCAATTTAATTGGCGATGCTTATACCGAAATATTTAAAAATGCTATTGATATAGTTTTAGAGCAACATATAAAAAAACTAAGTAATCCCGCTACAAAGGTAAAAGTGAATATCCATATGGAAAAGTTTTTAGATCGAGTAACGATCACATTTTCTGATTCTGGACCAGGATTTACCCAATCGATTCGTGACAAGTTAAACACTGAAGCAAATCAATTAAAATATAGCGAACAACATCAAGGGTCACAAAAAAATGCCGCTAAATACAAAGGGATGATGGGCGGCCGAGGCAGAGGGTTACGCAACATCATTGCGCTTGTGCTGAGTGGCGAGCCGTTGCACCCAGGAAAGAATGTGCAGCGAGCGAAACATTTTAACTCTGAAATTCATTTCACAAATGCTAATAATCCATACTGCCCTGGGGCATGTATTGAGATGACGGCCCAACTTGCGCCGATATCTATATTAGCGGCAGACAACCTTCAGATCAGGCAGGAAAGCAACGATTCAGCATCATCACACATTACCCTGCCAGATTTTAGTTTAGGTGATACATCCGCTTCCAGAAAAACAAGTAATTTAGCGGATATCTCTCTTAATTTAGACCCTAGCAATAATCACAATGTCCCAGAAATTTCTTCCGCTCTTCCCAAGAAGAAAAGTTTGATGTTATCGCTTGATCTAGATGATCTAGGCCCTCGCAATACAAGTCATTTTCCAAGCGACTCTCCCATGATACAAAAAAAGCCGCGTTCTCGAGGGCTATCTCCTGACTCAGAAGGGCATACTGATATCAGTAGTTTATCCTGCGATTCGCCTGAAGTTCAAAAAAAATCACAGCCGACCAAGGTTATTCAAGCGAATGAGCCGAAAGATAGCCACAATAATCGTCCGTTACGAAATAATATCGACCGAAAATCTTCGAGGGCAAAACAGTTTGGGTTTAAAAGTAAAATCACATCTAACAGCGGTATGCCAATAGAACAGGACTTGGGACACACCGAAGTCGAGGCGGAGTTAGGCGTTAATAACCCGAGGACATTTTACAAATAGGTTATGCTCGATTAGTCTTATGCCTAGAATCTAAAAAGTAGAAAGGCTGGTATCCCTGGGGATTCCAGCCAGAAACATATACGAGGTTTAGCAGCTATGAGTTCAACCACTCGTTCCTATAATGTGATTCGAGCGTTGTTCCATCGTACTCAAATCATTCCTTGATTGGACTATCGAAATTCAGTATCACAGATAATACTTGATTTCGGATTCCATTTTATCCACAATCCGAATAATGTCAATCATTAATTTCCATATGAAACCCATGGTTTCATATGGCGCGTGACTTGCCTCAATGAAGACAATTGATTACACTAATCCTCTGAGTTCTAGAATAATAAAAATATCATCACTCTATGACAATCAATTCAAAAATTAGTTTATCTCAACGCTTTGCACTGCGCCTACGCGACACTTTGATTGCTGCTGGCTATTCCTCGACGCGCACACCTTCCGGCGTCGATATTTTTGAGTTTGCTAAATTAATTGGGCACTCACCACAAATATGTCGAAAATATTTACGTGGCCAGGCAATACCGAATTCCAGTAAATTAGAAGATATTGCAACAACGCTGCGCGTATCGCCGGGCTGGCTATTATTCGGTGATTGTCATAGCCATCATATTTCCGCAGAGACGAATAAAATCACTATCAATAAAGAACTACTTCATTATATTTTTTCGCACATGAACTCACTTTACCAACCCAATCTTCCACCTCACCAACTTCCCGATTTTTTCTTGGAATTGACGGAAGATATTAGTCAAATCAATGCCGATCCCGAGCAATCTAAAAAAATTGTTGATATAGCGTTATCTTCTGCTAAGCAATTTAAGGAGGATAAATAGGGCTATAGATCCGTAAAAGATGACCGTTACCCGCTATAAGGAAAATATAATACTATCATCACCACGCCACTGAACACCCACATATAAACCATTCAAGTCAAAATTTGACGTAGTCGGCACACCGACGCTTGACCCAACAACACCCACCCCGGTATAACTCACCATTGCATTCAAATACGCTATCCATAGGTAACCCACGTTAAAATGCACGATATTTTTGGCAAGATGAATGTCATACGTAGCGCCCAACTTAGCTTCGAATTCCGGAACAACAACACCGGTATTTGCCTTAGAGTAATTTCCTGCCGAGTAAAATAATGGTCCACTAAACGAACTGACATTTTGAAATCCATTCGTTGATTGTGTTGACGACCCAACCAAAAGACTCCCCCCTGCTTCTAAATAGACACCCGGCCCATATTTGGTGGCATAGGCCAATACACCCATCAGTCTTGGACCAAACCCACTATAGGATAGCGTGTCGGATGTCACAAATTCCGGACTGCCCGTTGCTAACCGTTGCGGGTAGCTACGAAACTGATTACGGATCTTAGCAAATGCTACGCCTGCATGGATAGATGCGCTGGTTCTGTCAACCAGAGGCATGCTATGGGCAACTTCAATATTCACCGCATTCCATTGGGTGTACAATTGAATTTCACCCGCATAAAAACCAGCTAAAT
The DNA here is from genome assembly GCA_947504795.1 of Legionellaceae bacterium. Lineage (GTDB taxonomy): Bacteria > Pseudomonadota > Gammaproteobacteria > Legionellales > Legionellaceae. The sequence continues at coordinate 3,233 of CANNJG010000088.1, read as the reverse complement.
TGCCTGCAAACACCGTTCCCGTAGGTAAGGTTCTATCTACACCAGTTCCCAAATGGTACCAGCTCAATTCAGCAAAATCATCCGTTTGAAAATGATACGCCACCTCGAGCCCCAAACCCCAAGACCATTTAGGCTGAACATTGTTGATAAAGTTTTGGGCCTTAGGATTCTTGCTTCCTACAAATTGACCATTCAGATCCATAGAAGAATAATTATTGAAGGAACTATAACCAAAGCCATTGCCCCCAAAGGACGGTTTCAACTCCAATCCCACCGCATCAACAGACCAGGCGGAACGTGAAAATAAAGTGTACATCTTGCCATTATGGTTTTCTGGCAATTCGGGCACCATCGCAAAAATTTCACCACTGAGCAGGATACTGGCAGCCATTATCAGCGTTATGCGTCGTCGCTGCCTGATTCTAAACATATCCAGTCCATTGTAAGCCAAAGTATAATCCGTTCAAATCGAAATTAGCGGCGGTGCTAATACTCGCTGACGACCCAACAATCCCAACTCCCACTTGACTTACCAAAACATTTAAATAAGTAATCCATAAATAACCCACATCAAATTTCAGGTCACCTTCTTCTGTTGTATAAATATACTTTAATCCTAGTTTAGCTTCTACTTCAGGAACCACCACACCACTGTTATTTTGGACGAAGTTACCACTGCTGTAGGGAAATTGTTGCTTATTCAAATCCCCATACCCTGAGATAGTTTGCCCTTCAGTCCCGACCAGCATACTGCCGGCGCCACTCGCATACAGTCCTAATCCATAGCCAACGTTATAGTCTAAATCAACCCCAAAATGAGGACCAAATCCATTATAGTCGATCACATCTGTGCTCAGGAAAAGAGGACCCTGTTCGCTGGGAAATAGCTTGGGTCCATTTGCAAATTGATTCACTATGCGCGCATATTCCACACCGACATGCGCATACACGGCCGTGCGCTCGTTCAAAGGGAACGCTTGCCCGGCTTCTACATCCACCGCATCCCATTTTGGGTTGATTGTCGTCGTACCCCCATACAATCCACCTGCGCTTCCTGCGTATAAGGAGTCCGAAGGCAGGTTTCCAGCGGTCTCACGGCTGTAATGATACCAATTGACGTCAATTTTATTCGTAGGCGTGATAAAGTAGGTGCCTTCAAATTGATATCCCCATCCCCAATTAGGCACAATATTGGCGACATTATTAGGCGCGCCATCTGTTTGAATTGAACGGCCGAACGTATCGGTACCATAATTACTGAACGTACTATATCCTAGACCATTACCCCCCAAAGAAGGGTGGAGATAGAGCGCACGTCCGCCGAAACTCCAAATAGGTTTCTTGGCAACCGGGCCCACCGTACCAGCAATAGAGATACTGCTACTTAACAATAGGATGGTAATAATTGATTGGTCTATTCGCATACTGTCCCTAAACGTCTAGCTCCTTAATGGTGGTCTATGCTAATGGGACAACTCATTTTTTGCAATACTCGTTTCATTGATTTGTCAAAACTCGCAATTACCAATGACTCCAGATCATATAAAGTATTGCCGAAATAGCAATCAGTCCGATGATGGCTGTAAAAATATCGGGAATCGTATCTCGATACGACTGTAATACCTTCACTTTACGATAGGCATACATCGGCATCAAAAATAAAATAATCGCTATCAAAGGCCCGCACAAGGTTTCAATCATTTTCAAAATATTGGGGTTCAATGTGGCACATATCCAACAGCTAACAATGATCAACAGTTCGACCAGGATCTGTTGTGTCTTATCCTGTTTACGACGACGCAATACTTTTCTATAAATGCCCTGCAAGCCTTCATTCACACCCAGATAATGCCCTAAAAATGATTTGGCAATAGCAATAAACGCCACAATTGGGGCAATGATTGCAATTATTGAGGTATTAAAATGATTTGCTAAGTAAGACAAAATAGAAATATTTTGTTGCTTTGCCTGAAACAAATCATCCGGGGATAAACTTAATACGCAACTGATGACAAAAAACATAACCGTTATCACCATTAACAGATGGCTCGATTTTAAAATAGTTGTGCAATGCTGGTCGGTCTCTTTACCGAATTGTTTTTTCTGACTTCTTGCAAACGATGAAATAATCGGAGAATGATTAAAAGAAAACACCATCACCGGAAAGATAAGCCATATTGTTATCCAAATAGATTGCACCGGAGGTTGATAGTGAACTATCGCCATACTCCAATATTTGATTAAGTACACCGACATAAACAATAACACCGCTATAAACGGATAGACCAACACACTCATCACTCGAATAATCGTTCGTTGCCCAAAACGCACCACCAGCATCAAACAAAAAATAACCGCAAATGCCAACAAACTTCTCGGTGGCAATATTTTTAGATGGATTTGGTGCTTCAAATAACTTTCTACGGTGTTGGTAATCGCAACACTGTACATCAGTAAAATAGGATAAATGGATAAAAAATACAGGATAGTCAGAACATTGCCGATGGGGCGCCCAAAATAAGTCTCAACCACATCGGTGATATCACCCGTATCAGATGCCCCTGAAAAAACAAAGCGACACAACGCTCGATGTGAATAAAAGGTAAGCGGGAAAGATAAAAGCAACATAATCAGTAACGGCCACAGACCACTAATTCCAGCTTCAATCGGTAAAAACAAGGTTCCTGCCCCAACCGCTGTGCCGTACAAACTGAGTATCCATGTCATTCGAGAGCTCGGCTTTTTATGCACTTGGATCGCAGGGTAAAGAGAGGCTGATATCTCTTTTTTCTTACTTGACTTCATAACCATCAACATTAGTAAAATGACCAAGGATTATAGCTGAGGCTAAACAAGAATACCTCAATTTAACATAAAAATTCTCGTCTAGGGGCCCTGTCCCTTCTCTCCTGGGCTTTGTAAAAGCCATGCTCTAATCCGAGACCGAGGGTGACCGAGCCTGCCCGAACCTTATTCGTTTTATTTTTTAACAAAATCTCGTTGGTTAACCGATCATTTTTTCTGTTACAGCTGTGTTTTTAGACTTCTTAACGATGAGATCAGGTGTCACGCTGCGACAATTTTTTGTTCCAAAAAAAATATGTCGGATTGGTTTTAAAAAAATGCTATTATCATCTTTTAAGAATTACATTAGAGTTTAAGTCATCGTGCGTCCCAATCACGTTATGCTTGCCATCTTAGTTGCCGCTGTTTGGGGCTGCAATTTTATTTTT
>CANNJG010000087.1 GCA_947504795.1 Legionellaceae bacterium | reverse complement strand
GTAATTCTTTTCCAACGGTAACATTGTAATCCGTCATCGCTAATCTCCTCGGTTTTGTTGTTTTTCACAACTCAATAGTACCGATTTTTAGCGATGACTCAATTCCTAATGAGCCATTTTGAATTTACAGCAGTTTACGGACATAACCTTGGATTTAGAATGCTGAGTAAAAAACGTAAATTTAATCCAAGTAATCCAGTATCCAGATTCGAGGGGTTGACCGCGGTTTTAATTGCACTCAGTCTAGCGAGATTATTTGTGCTTTTATCTCAATACGACTAAACTCATTGTCTTGTCCCAGTGGCGCAGCTGGATAGCGCGGCCCCCTCCTAAGGGGCAGGTCGCAAGTTCGAATCTTGCCTGGGACGCCACTCATGAGGCTCAGTTTCTACCTTAATCAAAGAATAGATACGTTTCGACCGAGCATAGAAAAGATATGCTTTCAATCAAAAATGATATAGGAAACTAAGCGCAGCCTGATTATCTGACACAGAAATCCTATTGTCTAAGCTCGTCGTAAAAAACTGATAATCTGTGTGAATGAGTTCAACTCGAAGACTGAAATGCTTGATTGGCGCTGTTTCAATCCCTAATCCATAACTAAACCCATTGGGTGAATAAGATAGCGTATATTGTGTTGTTTTTTGAGGCAATCCCGATGGTTCACTATAAAAAACAACCCCCTCAGTCCCTGTGATGCGAGCCTTGCTATAACCTAGGCGTCCGTAGACTAAGGTAGTATTATTTACTTCGACACCAGGGAGGAGACTGATTCCAACGTTATTTTTGATGGATATAGTATTGCTATATCCATCACCATCAAACAGCTCCTCATGAGTATGATTATAAATGGTTTGATTCGTCACTGAAGCGCTGCTGCCGTTCGCAAGCAGCTCAACACCAAGGTAGAGATGATTGCCCCATTTTTTACCATAACCAATAAACCCACCACCAAAAAAGCCACCAGCCGCTAAATAATCATATCCCACCTGAGTGCTAGGACCGTGAGAGGTCGTAAAATCGAATAAAAACTGATCATTAATCTTTGCGTAATCATAGCCAAGCGCCCCTCCTAGGTATAAGTCTTGAGATAACTTACCCAGGATTGTGCTCAGGGAGCCAGAAAAAGAAACTGATGCTGTAAACATTAAAAATAAAATAATAGTGAGAAACTGAATGGATGTCTTTTTCATAATCGTCCTGTTTTATTTAATTTAAACCAAAAATCTTTATCTACTTTGATTATAAAAAGATTGAAAGGATCTCTATGCGTCACACACATTAGGGCGTCGAAGTGTAAAATATTTGATTGATTGCGTTATTAATAAGCTCGCTAGACTTTAAAGCTGTCTGCGCGCTACAAACTATTGGATTCACCTCTTCTTCTTTCGGATCACCGGGTAAAAAATTGCGAAGTATCTCCGATAGCTCCCTACATTTTTCTTCTAACTCTATTCTTTTGCCTTTAATTATAGCAATTTCAGCCTTCGCGGCGGCATTGATATCTTGCAATGCGATGGATTGTTTTTCCAGTGTTTGTTCATGGTGGTGAACCAAGGTATACGCTTTGTCTAACTCTTCTTTATGGTTCGATAAATTTAGCCGCAATGATTCAGTCGTTTGGGCTAATTTTCTAATGATGGTTTGGCTGTTTTCTATTTGGAAATTCAACTCTTGTATCTGTGCCTGATGAATAGCATGACTTTGTGCCAACTCAATATTGAGGTTATTAAGATGACCTATAACCTCGAGCACAGCCACCTTGATGGCATCGGTATGCTCGATGGTATTCTCCAGTTCTATTTGCAAGCGACGCATATCTTCAAAAGGCACTTGATACCTATCATTCTTTTGAGAATGTTCAAAAAATAATAAAGCGAGGCCAACATAGCACACAACACTCACCCAAATAGAAATATTGATCATCCAGCCAATCCCGATCACACTAAGACCTACAACGAGTTTCATCCACCAGTGCAGGGATACATAACGATCCGCTAATGTAGAAAAAAAACTTTTATCTGCATCATAACGCTGTCTGATATCTTCGATATCGATATGCAACGCTAACGCTCGTCTTAATGCTTCTTGTTCTGAAAATTGTCTCATTAATGTTTCTAATTGATGCAGATTATAGTATTGTGACAAATGATTAGGTGCGATAATGAGCGCTTGTTCGGTTATATTACGCATGATTTATTTCTTATTTAAGCTAGTCGCGTGAAAAAGGCTTCTCTCTGACGCTAAATTTATAAAAGATTTTTCTAAAACCTGCTCCCCTGGCCGATGAGCGCGTTGCTTTTCCTCTAACTTTTTTTCGAAATCAATGATAATGTTGGACTGTTCTTCTACGCGCTCTACTAGTCTTTCAATATAAGTTTTATAGTCTCGATTTTGTTGTTTTAACTGGGTTATTTCTTGAGCTGGGTTTTGTGTGCTTCTAAGTCGGATTAATTCAGCCGCCTGTCTTAATTGAAACGAAACTTGACTAATTTCTTCTACCGCTTGAGATAAATTGTCTTGATTATGCGTGAAATCGCCACTTGCGATCCTTAATTGCGCGGTTAAGCTGGCTAATCTTTGGTGTGAGGCAGGCATTTCAGATTCAAATTGCGCGGTTAACGTAGTCAAATGACTTAAATGGTTTATCATCAACGATATGAGGTTTTGTAACCCTATATTGCCTTGTTCGCTTTGGTGTAGGGTGCTGGTTAATTCGGTGACTAATTCGGAAAATTGTCTTTGGGTATTTTGAATAGCCGCGATGAGACGAGGGGCTTCGGAATTGAGGAATTTCGCGGTTTGATTGGCATGTTCTCTAATATACCTATCTCGCTTGTATCGGGCGCGATGTGCTTGTTCTCTCGCATTTTTTCGATTTTTTTCGGCTTCGCTCGTTGTATAATACAAAGTGAAACCCTGGATTACAGCGCCCATTGAAGCGAGGGCAACTACCACACCCGCAACAGTGTTGCTTGATGAAGTAGTGCCAGAGGCTGCCATAAATAATAGAGGGTACGGCATATACAGTCCTTGTCGGAGTATTTAATCAACCAAAGAGTGCCAGCAAGCAGTCATCATTTTCCCTTGGTTGATTTCTTTCGGGATGGTACAGACATGACCGGTGTTGTCACGGGTTGCATCACCCCTAATGAAATAATCAGTTTGAATGCTGCTTCTACGGACAAATCTAATTCAATGATCTCGTGCTTAGGGAGCATAATTAGGTATCCTCCGGTCGGATTCGGAGTAGTCGGTACAAAAATGGATATCAAATCAGCTTCGGTGTGCTTCAGAACCTCAGGTAAGGCCTGGCCGGTTTGAAAAGCAATAGTCCATAATCCTTTTCTTGGGTATTCAATCAATACCGCTTTACGAAATGCTTGGCTGTTATTAGAAAAAACTGTTTGGATTAATTGTTTGGACGCTTTGTAAACGCTGCTCACAAACGGAATTTTTTCTAGAAGTAACTCGGGCCATTTCACAAGATATTGACCGAAGACATTGGTCGCAATAAGGCCGGTGATCATCAAAATAACCAATGAAAATATTACTCCAATTCCAGGAACATTGATTTGATACTGGCTGGGTAGAAACGCTACGGACCCATCAAATAATCGAATGATGAACTGAATAACAAAAATAGTGAGTAATATAGGTAACCAGACGATCAGCCCAGCGAAAATATAACTACGAACCAATTTCATTAAACGTCTCCTTTACTAGCAGCGGGCGTTGTCTCAGTCGATGCTTTCGGCGTGTCCGAATTTTCTGTAACCGTCGGTTTAGGCTTTCCTTTATCCTTAAAATCTGTAGCATACCAACCTGTGCCCTTTAATTGAAATCCCGCAGCCGAAACCAACTTTACAACTGATTGTTGTGAACACTGAGGGCATAGTTTGATTGGGTCTTCGTTCATTTTTTGTATCACATCGAACTGATGTTGGCAGTGCGTACATTGATATTCATAAATCGGCATAATGTTCCTAAACAGGATACGATAAAAGTCTCTGGCAATTATAACAGGTATCTATTCCCATGCAATTTATATGTCGTTATACTCGCCTTAGACGGTTTTAAAAATGAATTTGGATAAGACTATGTTTAATGGATTGCAGCAGCAAAACGAACTCCATTCGCAACTTCGTGACAGTGTTTATAAATTTGCCCAACGTGAGATTGCGCCCTTAGCCGCAGAGATTGACAGAACCAATACCTTTCCTACTCACCTATGGGAAAAGTTAGGAGATATGGGGCTTTTAGGTATCACCGTTAGTGAAGCCTATGGTGGTGCGGATATGGGTTATCTGGCGCATGCTATCGCTATGGAGGAAATTTCACGCGCCAGTGCTTCTGTAGGATTAAGTTACGGCGCACATTCTAATTTATGCGTCAATCAAATTTATCTAAACGGAACCGAAGAGCAAAAACAACGCTATTTGCCTGAGCTGATTCAAGGTAAGAAAATTGGCGCACTGGCAATGAGTGAAGCGAATGCGGGCTCGGATGTTCTGAGTATGCAGTTGAGTGCTCTGCTTGAAGGCGATCATTACCGTTTGTCAGGAACTAAAATGTGGATTACCAATGGTCCAGACGCAGATATCTTGGTTGTGTACGCAAAAACAGATAAACAAGCGCGCAGCAAAGGCATTACCGCATTTATCATCGAAAAAGGCATGGCTGGCTTTTCAACCGCGCAAAAATTAGATAAGTTGGGTATGCGTGGGTCGAATACGTGTGAATTAGTATTCCAGGATTGTTGGGTGCCGAAAACACATATTCTAGGGAAAGAAAATCACGGTATTGCGGTATTGATGAGCGGTTTAGATTATGAGCGCACGGTTCTTGCTGCAGGGCCTGTTGGGATTATGCAAGCGTGCATGGATATTGCCCTACCCTATGTTCATGAACGCAAACAATTTGATAAGCCTATTGGTGAGTTTCAGCTGATCCAAGCCAAATTAGCGGATATGTATACGGTGTTGAATGCGTCTCGTGCTTATTTGTATGCCGTTGCAAGCGCGTGCGATGCTGGATCCGTTAATCGTAAAGATGCTGCATCGGTGATTTTATACACGGCTGAACAAGCCACGCAAATGACTTTGCAAGCCATTCAAATATTGGGTGGTAATGGCTATGTGAATGAATACGCCACGGGGCGATTATTACGTGATGCAAAATTGTACGAAATTGGTGCTGGTACGTCTGAAATAAGAAGAATGCTGATTGGTCGTGAGTTATTTTTAGAAACAAGATAGCGTTATGAGCGCATGGCTATAAACCCTGCGTCGCCTAGCCCATTCATAGGCCTTTTTTTTATGATAGGCATAATAAATTGTTGAAACACAGCGTTCCAAAAAGGCTGATATAACGATTGGTGCAACGCATGCGTCTCATCGATAGGAAAACAAGGTCCATGGTTTGCCTCGAGAATCCATACTTTCTTCTGGCTATCCACTAAAAAATCAAATCCAAAGAATGCTAATGTGCGGTCTCGTGAACGTTGATAGGCATGAGGAAATGCGTTCTCTAATCCATTGGTTACCGCGCGAACAATAGTGGTAATTTGAGGAAATAAAGCAGCAACTTGTTGATCTGTGGTGGGAATCTGAACGATATTAACCGTATCGTGACTAAGGTGTTCGTTTGTTAAATGCAAGCTCAGATCATTATAATCATTGGCAGCGTAGGCTTTTAACGCGACATTCAAATAGCCTTGACGGTATAAAAAAGCGCCGGCTTCTTGGGTGATGACCACAAAAAATCGCAGACTATGTTTACGGCCCTCATATAAATCCGGATTTGAAATGTAACGCTGGAGTACGTGGGGTCCGCCGACATGGCTAGGATTCAAAAAATGTTCTTCAATCTGGCTTAGGCGATCAAATATTTTAATATGTTGGCCATTGTTGAGAAGTGCTGGCTTTAAAATCCAGGCTAAATTAGGCACGCAGTCCTGAAACTCAGCCTCATTCTGATAATAATATTTATTTGCAATCTCGCTTATCACCATCGACCAAGAACAATTATCGATAATATAGGTTTCTGGCATGAATTCTGGGCAGTAGTGACTCACTAAGCGCGCAAGATAATGCTTGAACTCGAGATATTCACAAGCATCCGCAGCGAAATTAAGATTGTGCTCGCCAAAGCGTGATCGCCACGCATGCGGTGAATAACGAAGCCCAGCAGCTTGCATACAACGAATAAGTTGATGGTGCGTAGGTGAATCACTGGTTAAATTATGAAAGGAGGAAATTTTATTTAAAATTTGGCTTAGCATAAGTGTTTTCCCCGATGTATTTTTTCGTTTAGATAGTGTACAATCCGGTTCCTATTTACTGAGGACCATGCTGAGCCAACTGGACATGTGCCTTCTAGCAATGTACACCTATTTCATGAGATTTTCATCTATTCGCATCATCTTAGTTGCAACAACCCATCCAGGGAATATTGGCTCTGCCGCGCGCGCCATGAAAACAATGGGCTTAGAGCGGTTGTATCTGGTTAATCCAAATTTAAATCCGTATCGCAAAGCCCATGAATTGGCTGCGGGCGCTTATGATATTTTACACAATGCTGTGATTACGAAAACCTTAGAGGAAGCCCTTGCTGGGTGTCATTTGGTTGTCGGAACCAGCGCACGGCCACGTGATTTGGCTCTGCCGGGTGTGACGCCTAAAGGCTGTGCTGAATTAGTGATGGCACAACCAAATGAGAGCGAGATTGCCATTCTTTTTGGGCGAGAACATGCTGGATTAACCAATGAAGAATTACTCCATTGTCATTATCATCTCCATATCCCCAGTGATCCCACTTTTAGCTCTTTAAATTTAGCACAAGCAGTCCAAATTATTGCTTATGAATTGCGTATGGCTGGGTTGAACCCCGACGCGCTTGTCACAACCACGCATAATCCACCCGCCACGACGACTGAAATAGAATTATTCTACGAACATTTAGAGCAAGTCTTAATTGACATTGATTTTTTGAAACCATCTAACCCTAAACGCTTATTGCAAAGGTTACGGCGCATGTTTAATCGGACACAACTAGAGTCTACGGAGGTCAATATTCTTCGCGGTATTCTCACTCAGGTACAGACGAGGCGTTATGATCGCTAAACCGATTTATTTAGACTATATGTCGACAACCCCCATTGATCCGGAGGTTATCACTAAAATGATGCGCTATATGGGACCTGACGCACGCTTTGCTAATCCTGCTTCTGTGCAACATGTGCCGGGTCAAGAAGCCGCTGCAGCGGTTGAAACAGCACGCGCTCAAATTGCTCATGTGTTAGGCGCAGGAACCGATGAAATTGTTTTTACATCCGGCGCGACAGAAGCCAATAATTTGGCGATCTTAGGCGCAGCGCGCTTTTATCAACGTAAAGGTCGACATCTCATTACGATGTCGACTGAGCATAAAGCGGTGCTCGATACCTTCAAACAATTGGAGAAAGAAGGGTTTAACGTGACCTACCTCCCGCCCCTTCCATCAGGATTGTTAGATGTGAAAACGCTGGAGACGGCGTTACGTTCTGATACCATTTTAGTGTCCGTGATGCATGTCAACAATGAAATTGGGGTGATTCAAGATATCGCCGGTATCGCAACGCTTCTTGAGAATAAAGGTATTATTTTTCATGTCGATGCGGCACAAAGTGCGGGACGCTTGCCGATTGATTTATCGATCTTACCCGTGCATTTAATGTCTTTTTCTGCACACAAGAATTATGGCCCCAAAGGTATTGGTGCGCTGTATATTCGCCAAAAACCACGTACTCGCATTGAAGCCATATCGTTTGGCGGCGGTCAAGAACGCGGATTACGCGCTGGTACGTTACCGACGCATCAGATTGTTGGTATGGGTGCTGCATTTGCTTTGAGTGAATCTCTACGCATTGAGGAACAAAGCCGAACTCTACGGTTACGTGAACATTTGTGGCGCCAGTTGCAAGCCATTCCAGATATTCACGTGAACGGTTGCCTAGCCCAGCGCGTTGCCGGAAATTTAAATATCAGTATTGGAGGGATTGATGGCGAACAATTACTCCCCGCCCTTCATCCTTTGGCCGTTTCGTCAAGTTCTGCGTGTATGGCACAAAGCACCCAACCCTCTTATGTCTTGCGTGCCTTGGGTATTCAAGC
>CANNJG010000086.1 GCA_947504795.1 Legionellaceae bacterium | reverse complement strand
GTACGCGACTGATACCTACGGTGGCCATCATGTCAGCAACGACTTTCGCAGTGATAGGGACTCGTGCAGAACGAACACGTCTATCTTGTCGCGCATAGCCAAAGTAGGGCATAACTGCGGTTATACGTGCCGCTGAAGATCGCCGCATCGCATCCGCCATAGTGAGTAATTCCATGAGATTATTATTGGCGGGTGCAGAAGTAGATTGAATCACAAAAACATCTTTACCTCTGACATTTTCGAGAATTTCAATCATGGTCTCGCCATCACTAAACGTTCCAACTGTCGCTTTACCGATTTCAAGTTGTAAATGGTGGGCTATAGCGTTAGCGAGAACAGGATTAGCGTTACCTGCAAAAATCATCATATCTGACATGTAATGTTAGCCTCAAAATAAAAAAGACTTTGTATAGGTACCCGATATACTATGTAGCTTCTTTGAAACTAAGGTTAGGATACAGATAAAGTTAAACACATAGCAGAAAACAACTTAAAAGTTATTATTATTTTTGTTAAAAGTACGTATGTAACGCACTTTCTCTTTCATTATTTTCTGCTGTCTGTTTACTTGTGTTTCAAGATTATGGCTGGGGTGCTAGGATTCGAACCTAGGTATGCAGGGATCAAAACCCTGTGCCTTACCGCTTGGCGACACCCCAATATATTTTGAAAATTTATGATCATTGCGACATGCAGGGTATTTTGCAGAGATTTCCCTTGCTTGTCAACCTCATATGTTATGAATTGGTAAGCGTTGAGGTACGTCCACTAAAATCCTTAGTTAAATTCGTGCTATAATTAATGGACTGGTAGAAATAAATGGAGCCATAATGACAAAAAAATTACCTGGTGCAGGAATGACTACGGATAAAGTTCACAATTTTAATTGCTTTAAGTTTTTAAAGAAAATAAAACTTCCTGTTGATGAGGCATTGGTGAAGAGTATTCCACAGATTAATGAGATTCGCTCTCTACAACAAAGTCAATACAACCAAAGTCAAGCGTATGGTGATTTATATACCCGGTTTATGGCAAATCTCGAGAGCGGCGTAAAAAAGAATTCTTTTAACGCTGATGTGTATGATAGTTTCTTTATTTCATTATACGAAAATAATAATCAGATTTTAGAAGAAACATTTAGTCATATTTTGAGTACGGCGCTGGAAAAAACTCCGTCAAGCCCTTCTTTGGAAAAAGTGATTGCACGTAAGATGCGAGATAGGGGGGCCAACATTAATTCAACAACGCCTTCTCAAGCAGGTTCGATGAGAGGTCGGGCCATGGCATTCGTAAGTCCTGACTTTAAACCCAGCCATCGAACGAGTTTAGCGACTGAAAGAAGTTACGCCTATAACAAAGATAGAGCAGGCAGCCCCAAAGAACTACGATTTGGAACGCAAGCACAAGTTCATAAGTATACGTCTCGAATAAGTCCATTATTTAAACGCTTTTTGAAAGCCCAAAAAAATAAAAAGGTTCAGCCATCCATTACGCATGTGTATTTTAACAAACTCGCTAGGGACCGCAGTCAACGCAATATTGAAGGTCGTTTTGAAATGAGCTTAACCAGACAACTAGAACAGTTAGAAGGTCAAAGTGATAATGTGGCTGTTATAACGTTACCAGCTGATAAAGGTTTAATTGATCATCATGATGTTGCGGATTTGAGACCCACTTTATCAAAGGATAATGTTCAGCAGGAGCTTTTAGAGATTGCCTTAGAAAATCCGGACATCAAGGTAAAGATTAAAGATTTTCACATCAGTAAAAAAGTACGTCGATTATTATTTGTAACTGAATTTGAAGAACAAGAGCAATTAGAACTTTTATTAGACAATAGTTTCAATGCAATGGGTTTTAATGGTGGGCAAATTTCACCTGCTCAACGCCAAGCGGTATGGATGCATTTTGTTAACTATGAACTGCCGCGCTATATTCTCAATAAACTGAAACCAGAAACGTTTAATTTTTCATGTAAAGATGCAATTGACAGAGGCGGGATTGCCTCTGCTTTTTATAATCTATTAAGTTCGTTAAAGACGCAACCGATGTCACGAGAAGAGTTTGAACAGGCCCTGCATGCTGCACCGTTAATGGTAAAAGGACGGGGGATCAATATACATATTGATATTATTTGGAATGCTATTGATTTTTATATCCAGGCAAATAAAAAAGAAAGTTCTCTGCCACAATGGTTAATGGATTGGCGAGACGCTAATTGTCCACCAAAACGTGCTGGAGAATTGTTAGAGCGGCGTTTAGATGAATGTATTCATGATTTGGAAAAACGATCGAATACAAATTTAGTTAAAGAAGGGTTACAAATACTAAGATTTATTAAAAAAAATTGCGATCGGTCTTATGCGGTTAATCACCCTTTATGGTTGGATACGGTAGTGAGTACCTTTCAATTTTGTCAAAATACTCAGGTAATACAAGACCAGGATAAAATTGATCGCTACCAAAACCTCATCTCTAAGATGAGCGTATGTGATGAGCGACCCGTTGGTTATATGGAAGCCTTTTTTAAATTGATACTATCTCTATTTTTTATGAAGCAAACCTCCAAAGAACATAGTGAATCTTACGCACAATTGCTGCATAAAATGGGTCAATGGCACGATTCCACCAATCAAAATGATCCACCAAATGAACAGGATGAACTTATTCCAAAAAGTGAGCAACCAAAACCACGTCATTGAAGACGTGTCTTGGGACGTAGACTTTGAAAAGTGAATTGTCAACAGGTACCAGGATTGTCAAACTCTACACAAAGCCTGAAAATAACAGGTCCCACAATGACTTATTCGATTGGGGGCTGGGTCACAGCGTCCTGATTTAATCTCTAAAGCTAAATCGGTCAATTGCTGTTTCCAGTGCTGTTGATAATCAGACCAATGTTCCCCGGGTTTTAACGGTATTACGTCGGGAAGAGGGGTTGATGGATCGGTTATCCCACTGGTTGTTATCCGTCCAGTTTTGAGCTGTATAAACAATAACGCAGTAATCTGTGGGTCTAACAAGGCATATAGCAGCAATTGTGGTGCTTCAGGGCGCGTTTCCAGCCAAGGTTTATGCGGAGGCAAACTTGATTTATAGTCTATCACCACCTGAGTACGAGTGTGTTCTGAGACGACGGTGTCAATGCGATCAATTCGAACTTTAAAGGGAATAGAGGCAATGGTTAGGGTATGTTGTTGCTCCAAAGCGCTGATTTCAAAGGGTTCGCGTTGTTTTTCCCAAGCTAAATTCGCGTGAACTAGTTGCCTCAAGCGTTCCTTTTCAACATCCTGGACTAACCATGGAAAAGATTGGGGTCGTGCCTGTAACAAAGGTTTAAGTGCGGTGTGAATACTGTCCTTAATCAATTCCTCCAAGGCTGCCGGTGCGATAGTTAGTAGCCTTGCTTGCCGACCTAATTCTCGCCACACAGATTCCATTACCTGATGAATAAGTTGACCGCGTTCCAACGCATCGGGACCTTCGGAAGTCTCAGGTGTTACTCTGGCTTGCAAACGGTAAGCAGCAAATGCTTGGAAAGGGCACTTGGCCTGACTGGCTAATAAAGAGGTACCACCTGACAGCGTTTCATCTGTGCGCGGAGGCAATCGATAAGACTCATCGTATGATTCTAAAGCGACTACTGAAGCATTTATTGCTGAGGGCGCCGTTTCCAACAAGGACAAGTGTCGAATAAAAGAACAAGGAAGTTGTGGGATATCATTGATTAAGGCAGGGTAGCTAAAAATGAGTTGCTCGCACGCATATTCGAAACGTTTTAATAAATGTTCTGCCCATCTTGATTCTTTCGACGGAGAGGTGTGCGGAAATTGATGTTTTTTTTGTAAGCCAATGGGTATTAACGGTGAAAAACGTGTTTTTTTAGGGAGACAATGATGGGTGAGGCCTGATATCCACATACTATCAAACGTGCACCCTGACGCTTCTAACATGCCTAAAATCATTATTGAGCTCATTGGTTTTTTAATCTGAAAAACGGTTGATTGACTGAGGGTGATGACGATATGGATTGCTTCTTGTTGAGACATATGGGTTGTTAGCGCGCTTAAACTCATTAATTCATCGAACAGGCGCATGAACCGATGCACATATTGATAATTTTCGGAATCCAAGGGGTATTCGCCTGGAAATCCTATGAGTGTTAAGCGTTCTTTAAAATGACGGCTCCATCCATGGGGGGTATCGGTTTGGGGATAGTGGCTGAGATGTTGCAAACATTCGAATAGTTGAGGCGTACTGTGTGATAATGCTTGGGTTAAAGTCGCCCATGAAATCATGGATTCTTTCATCATCATACTGTCTTGAAGCAGCTGAGCGCGCGCCAAGTGCTCAGATTGACTGCCGTGAATAAAAGGGGACTGTAAGAGTAACCGGACCTGATGGCTGGATAAGGTTCCTGTCTGGGGGGTTAGTTGCAGCCATTGTAATGCCGTTCCTACAATGGGCATAGTATTGACTGGTGTGCCCAAAGATAGATTAAATTGAGTTTCACTGAATCGCTGCATGAGCAATCGTTGCAACCCGCTGGCTTGAGATTGAAGGTCCGGAACCACCAAAGCGATAGTGGCATCTCCAGCATGCAAGCGCGTTTCAACCCAGTTAAGCATGTGGTCATACTCCGCTGATTGATCACGGGCTGCCAATTGGAGCGTAACACCGGCTTGAGGTTGAAGATCATCAAAACATTGGAGGCAACCTTGTTCGTTTAACCATATTTGGAAGTCTTGTTGCAGGGGTGTGAAGTCATCAAAACATGTCCATATTAGGGTTGTTGGTTTTAATGTTAATGATTGATTCATTAGGTAAACGGGTAATTGCTCAATCGTGATGGCTTGATGAGAGGCTAAGCATTGTAAAAAATTACGATGCCATTTTTGAAAACGTTGATAGGGTAAAGATTGTAAAAAAGCAGAATCATCAAAATCACAATTCGAATCCCAGCCACTTTTCCATGCCTCTTGAATCAGATCGAACATGCTCTCGCTAAGTGGCTGATCACTCGTCGCGGCCACAGTGCGCCATAGATAACGTTGTTGTGTTGCATTTAATAATAACGGATGTGTTTTCTTCGTTTCTCGATACTCAAGCTGTTGAAATAGATACTGCAAAAAGGTCTGATAAGGGAAACATAGCGGCTTGGCCAGGGCACCAGACGTCGGTTTATAGCGCCTATCATATGCCTGTAATAATTGATGGGCAAGACGATTATTCGGCGTAATCACTAAAGAGCCTTGCTGGAGGTGAGAGAGAAGTTCGATAGTATGTTTCATGGTTAGACCCTAGGTTACGGCTTCTAGCATAGACGTTTTTAATAATAAGTGCTCACCTCGATAAGCTTTGATGGTCCCTTCAGATAAATCATAAACGTACTTTAAATAACAATAATCACGTGCATTCGACAAATTATTTTGATTGAAAACAACCAGATTAACCCCGTCATTCTGCCTGGCTGAGGGTACGATTAATAAGGGATGGCCTTCATTCGCAACGCGATGCCCAATGTGTCTGCATTGTGTGTACTGATCCGGGGAGACTAGCCAAGGATATTTCAATGCTTTGCGTGATAAATCAAACGCAAGGCCTTCACAGTGAACTAATCCAACGCGCCTATCGACGCTGATGAGCTGTTCGGGATAGAAAAACGCATAGGCATCTTGAATTTCTTGACCGAAATGATAACACGTTTCGTAAATACTCGTTATGAGCGTCTCAGAACCATACCAACAGGGTATGGACCCATCGCTATAGCGTGAAGCGGTCATATGTTCAAACGGGTAATCAATAAAATCATTTTTACTATAATCGAATGCGCGTTGAATGATTGAGGCATGGGTTAACGCCGGATGCGTTTGACTATCCAATTGGTTTGCAGCTTCCCAATCGCTGGGATCATCACTCAAATCATCAAACAAATGCTGTGATTCCCGAATGCCACGAATATTTCTAAAGACATCGTTATGATAGTCTACCGCACAATCAAATAACGTCATCCTCATTGTCCTCGTAGATGATCGGTAAACCGGCGAATTTGTGCAATGCCTAAATAACCATGCGTCAACATAATTTCTAAGGGGCTTAAATTATGAAGTTTTTGATGTTTGCTGTTTATCCAACTGTATACGAGCGTGCGATTATAAGGATAAAGGATCCGTAGATTTTTATGAATCCCTAATAAATTACCCACGCGTTCAATCGTATCTCGTCCTGAAATAAAAGCGGTACCTTTTTTAAATTTTGCAAGTTGTGCCGCACTAACACCGCCCAATAAATGGCATTCTTCTTCATTTTTTAATTGCCAATGCTCAAAAAGAGCAATGATATTGCGTGTGTTACGTTGTAATATATCGTCTTCTAAACCGCGCGGAGAAACTAAAGATGAAGGTTTTATCATGGCATACCTCTCTATTTATACATAAATATATTATATAAATAAGTTTTTGTCATCATTTTTAACCAAGAATGTGAGCGTAGGCGTGGCTTGTGTATCGGCCAAATCATCAGTATCATTACAAAAATTGACTTTGATTAGAGATAAGCTATGTTTCGAGGGAGTATTGTTGCCTTAATTACACCGATGTTAGATGGCCAGGTAGATGTCGAGCGTCTGCGTGAATTGGTCGAGTATCATATCAACCGTGGGACCCAGTCGATTGTTGCTGCGGGAACGACAGGCGAATCAGGCACTTTGAGCCTGCAAGAAAAAATATTAGTGATTAAAACGGTCGTAGAACAAGCAAATGAACGGCTCCCCGTGATTGCTGGCACCGCTGCTAATGCGACTAAAGACTGTATTTATTTGACGCAATTGGCTATGAGCAAAGGAGCACATGCGGCCTTGATTATGACGCCTGCCTATGTCAAACCGACCCAAGAAGGGTTGTATTTACATTATCGTGCTATTGCAGAAGCCGTACACATTCCTATTATTCTGTACAATGTACCCTCGCGGACAAACTGTGATTTATTACCTGAAACGGTTTCAAAACTGAGTTCTATTTCTAACATAATAGGCATTAAAGAAGCGAGTGCTCAGAAGGCTAGATTAGAACAATTATTGCACTTGCAGCAAGGGACGATTGATGTATTCAGTGGGGATGATCCCACCGCTGCTGAATGGATGCTTGCTGGTGCAAAAGGCGTTATTTCCGTTACTGCCAATATTGCACCTCAATTGATGGCGGATTTGTGCGGTTTTGCCATGGACAATAATGTCGAGGATTGTTTGAATATCGACAAACAATTACAGATGTTGCATAAAATGTTATTTGTAGAATCGAACCCAATCCCAGTAAAATGGGCTGCGTATAGAATGGGGTTAGTCAACGATGAAATCCGATTACCCATGACGCACCTTGCCATCCAATATCGTCAGCCTTTAGAGGAACTGCTCGTAAAGCTGAATTTAATGCGCGTCACCGCATAAAATGACTTAGACATGTTTAAACTCGAGGCCTTATGTTAAAAATAATAAGTGTGTTAAGTGTTATCACTCTAATCGCTGGCTGTAGCCGACTAGAGTATGCTAGCAATCAACCAAAACAATATTTAAAAAGCAAAAATGGTCAAAATTTGCAGGTCTCTCCCTCGCTAAGCGCGGATAATCTGAGCGAGTTTTATCGCCTCCCTAATCAACCTCAAAATGCCAAGCTCAAAGTGAAGGTAGCCCCGCCAAAAGTAACGCAGGAAGGCTAGGGCCTGTTGACGTTGAGCAACCGCCCACGTGCCTCGGCCCTATCATTACCCATCACTCTCAGGCTACACCCTGCGGTTTATCCGCAGGGTCCAGGGCTCTTTTCAAAGAAATAAATTAATGTGTTGAACATAGCCATTTCATTTGGTTTTCGAGATAATGTCCGATTTTTAAGGATATTGTCGATAGACTGGATAGAAAAATGAGTATAGCTCAATGAATATAGGCGATAAACGTTTAAATAAAAGAGCAAAACAACTATTATAGGACTTACGCAAAAGGCCTAAACCAAGAAATAGATCAACCGAATAAGAGAAATAGGTCGAAGCCAAATGAGTGTTATAGAGATACAGTAAGTCAGGTTAAAAAACTGATATAAAACAATGGCTCGTCCTAAGAGTGAAAAAATTACCCGTTTGAATTATTGCCAATATTTATTGAGCAGCCAAACGAATTATACCATTACAAATTATGCTGAACATGTTGAGCATCT
>CANNJG010000085.1 GCA_947504795.1 Legionellaceae bacterium | reverse complement strand
TTGTAATCCGTCATCGCTAATCTCCTCGGTTTTGTTGTTTTTCACAACTCAATAGTACCGATTTTTAGCGATGACTCAATTCCTAATGAGCCATTTTGAATTTACAGCAGTTTACGGACATAACCATTTTCTTTCGTAGCACTCACACTTCGGTAATTGGTATTGAAGAGTTTAACAATGTCTGCTTTGTCAGTGGTTGTTAATGGTTGTGATAATTTCAAAGTTCGCCAATGCGCATCAAAAAATGTGAAAATCGTCTGCTCTACAGGTATTGGCCGCGCTGATTTCTTCTGTTCCCTCAATCAGTGACGCGCGCAGATGGACGTGATTGGTTGCAGAAGCATTACGGATGTAACTAAAATTGCTTGGGTCGCTTAAAGTGAGTGGCATAATTTAGTGCACTTTCTGTTCAAAGTGCCTACGTTATATTGTAATTCGATTAAGTCTGTAAACTGCTGTGAATCCGAAATGGCTTATTAGGCTGGAATCATCGCTAACATTCGGTATTATTGCCATGTGAAAACAAGAAAATGAAAGGTTGATTAAAAAAATTACGTAGAATAAGACAAAATGTCTTTGATTATTATCTTGTCACCCTAAGCGAATAATCGATTCTGAATGAATGCTGCTATGAGGCTACTCATACCGCATAATACCATTCCCCAGGTAAAATCAATGAGGGTAATTTTCCATGGCCAGTTAGCCAATATTGAGTAATTTGTGAAATCATAAATGCCGTAAGTGACTAGACCAAAGAGGGCGCCCCAAATAACGGCTTCGAGGTAATCCCCATTCGCTTTTGGCAGAACAAAAACGAGGATTCCAAGTGCGATGCAACTATACACAATAACAGCAGCCCACCAAATCGGCGTCATGATATCACCTGATTTGCGAAGCAATGCGCCGATCTGAGCTGCATATATATTTTTAGCAACCACACCCAACCACAGCATATCAAGAATAAAAATCGTAACGACAGTACATAAAAACAGGCTAAACATTTTCATACTTACTCCCTATTCTTTTCAATGAGATTTTGATTTATCATCGATTGGGGGACAGACTTTACATCCCAGACAATGCCAAGTAATTCCATCAGTTTTATTAAATAATACGTGATATCAATTTCCCACCAAACAAATCCTTGCCGTGCGGATGCAGGATAGTAGTGGTGATTATTGTGCCAACCTTCACCCAATGTGAGCAGGGCAAATAATAAGTTATTCTTACTGCTATCGTCGGTTTTATACCGTTTTGTACCATAAATATGGCAAAGAGAATTAATAATCACCGTTGTATTAAACAATGCAACCAATGAAACACTAAAGCCCCAAACAAGCATTTCAGGGATTCCGGTTTGTAATTGAGGTGAATACGTTTGTAAAAGCCATCCAACTAGAAAAAGAGAAAAAAACAGCACACTTGGCATAATGACATCATATCGATCCAGGAACACAAGTTCTGGATAGCGCTCTAGGTCTTTGACTCTTTCTGGATTATAGTTGAAATTGTTTTTGGTTAGAAACCACCCTACGTGACTCGTCCAAAACCCATGATGAACGGGGGAATGAACATCTTCAGCTTTATCTGAAACCATATGATGTTGGCGATGATGCGATGCCCACCAGAGGGGACCGCGTTGCGCAGATGTCCCCGCGAGGGCTGCAAAAATAAACTGACAAAGTCGGCTGGTCTTAAAGGCTTTATGTGAAAAATAACGATGATAAAAGGCGCCAATTGTAAATAAACGAAAAAAATATAGACAAGCGCATGTGTTGAAAGCAATCCAACTAAAGTGAACATAAAATGCTAAAAAGCAGCTCAAATTGAGTAAAATAAATGGGATTGCTCGAAACCAGTCGATTTCATCAGTTTCTGATGCGTCGGCGTTGTAGTAATTTTCACTTACTATCCAACCACGTATTAACTTCGCAAGTGCTTGCATAAATTTCTCTCTTTGACAATGATATCTAGTTGCCGCAATTCCTGAAACTCTGAGAGTCGTCCTATTCGGCGAATCTCAAATGGTGCTTGAAAATTTTTTATGATAAAAATCATGCTATAGGTCGGGTCTGTAAGGCTTTGTTGTATAGCTGATTCATTGTTAATGGCCAAGTGAAAACTATCACTAATACTACCATTCCAAAAATCAAAACGCTATGTTCGTTTCATGTGATTGTCCTGTTTGAATAGATCCATTCAGTTACCCCAGTCAACCTCAAATAGAACGGTGGTGCTGAAATTACGCCATACAGTTCCCTTAAAAATCCTGAGTTTGTCCCCATTCATTTGCCCATTGAGCCCATTGGTCGGGTATATATTGCAATAGGATCCTATCTTGTTGCTTGAAATTTCACTACAATCACATTTTAACTTGAAGAACTTTCCTTTTATGTTCAAACCCCTAGCGTTATTCATTGGATTGCGATACACCCGCGCTAAAAAGAAAAACCATTTTGTTTCTTTTATTTCTTTGAGTTCGATGCTTGGTATTGGACTCGGCGTGATGGTACTCATTACGGTCTTATCCGTCATGAACGGTTTTGATGAAGAGATTCATAAGCGATTTTTCGGCATGGTTCCGGAAATCACCGTCACGCATCAACTAGGCATGCTGCATGATTGGCAAGCTTTAGAAAAGCGTATGAAGAAGTATTCTTATATTCAGGCGCTATCTCCCTTTGTGAGTTCTCAAGGTCTATTGACGAGCAATGGTGAAGTGGTTCCTGTCGTACTCACGGGTATTTTACCCCAACAAGAGCAAGCTATTACGCATCTTCAGGATAAGATTTTAATCGGATCTGCGATGAATTTGGATCATTTTGGAATTGTGTTGGGCAAAGGTTTGGCAACAAACTTGGGCGTGATGATAGGTGATTCCATTACTGTGATGATCCCGCAAGCTTCGGTGACCTTAGCAGGTATGATTCCACGTTTTAAGCGCTTTGAAGTACGCGGAATATTTTCTGCCGGAGCAGGGTTTAGTTTTGATACCAAATTAGCTTTTATTCATCTAGACGATGCACAAAAACTATTACAGCTACAACCCATGGATGTGACCGGTCTGCGAATGAAAGTAGCGGATATTTATCAAGCACCCTTACAAGCCAAAAACTTAGCACAACAACTGGGTGATGCCTACCAAGTGGGTGATTGGACTGACAGTTTTGGGGCGTTTTTTGATGCGATTAAAATGGAAAAGACCATGATGTTTTTGATTTTAATGCTGATTATTGGCGTCGCCGCATTTAATTTGGTGTCTTCGCTAGTGATGATTGTAAATGATAAACAAGCAGAAATCGCCATTCTACGCACGCTTGGGGCAACCCCGCGCTTCATTTTAACGGTATTTATCGTTCAGGGTATGTTGATTGGGTGTCTGGGTATTATGATGGGGATTGGCGGTGGCGTATTACTCGCGAGTAATACCACCAAAATAGTCAATTATTTACAGACACTTTTTGATTTGCATATTTTGTCTTCGAGTATTTACTTTATTGACTACTTGCCGTCAAAAATTTTAGGGTCTGATATTACCTTGATTGCAGTGACCGCCCTTATCTTAAGTTTCTTAGCCACGATCTATCCTGCATGGCGTGCATCAAAAACCGTAATTGCCGAGGCGTTACATTATGAGTGAAGTGATTATTCAATGTCAGCAGCTTAAAAAATCTTATCAAGAAGGGCATAACGTTATCGACGTTTTGCAGGGGATTAATCTATCTATAGCAGCAGGGGCGCGCATTGCCATTGTTGGACCCTCGGGTTCGGGTAAAAGTTCGTTATTACAATTGCTGGGCGGGCTGGATACACCAACGAGCGGGATCGTATCTATTCAAGGAACCGACTGGCAAACTTTATCAGAAAGTCACCGCTGCGCAATACGGAATAAATCGTTAGGATTTGTCTATCAGTTTCACCATTTATTGCCTGAGTTTTCGGCACTGGAAAATGTAGCGATGCCTATGCTTTTGGCAAAAACGAGTAAGCGTGATGCGTTTGAGCGCGCTAGAGACATACTCAACGATGTCGGTCTGGGTGCTCGGTTACAGCATAAGCCCGGGCAACTTTCTGGCGGTGAGCGCCAACGAGTAGCGATTGCGCGCGGGCTCGTCCATCAACCTGCTTGTGTATTAGCAGATGAACCCACCGGTAATTTAGATCACCAGACTGCTTTGAAGATATTTGATGTGATGCTAACCTTGAATCAGCGCTACCAAACAGCCTTGGTGATGGTGACTCACGATTTGAAATTGGCAGAACGGATGGATTCGGTATGGTCATTGTATGACGGTCAGTTACATGATTAGCGCCAGCTGATGCAGCAGCAATTGTCAACACACCCTACTTGATTTTGGTGTGCGCCAGGAAAAATCTGGCTTTTATCCTAGAAGTGAAAGTGCTGTCGTGGACGGCAGTCGATCTCACCACGCGTCCGTCTTGGAGGACGGTAAGCGTGGTCTGACTCGTTAAAACGCTGCATTTCCGGGCGTTCTAGGAAAAGGAATCACATCACGTACATTGGTGACACCGGTGATATATCCCACTAATCGTTCTAACCCCAAACCAAAACCTGCATGGGGAACGCTGCCATATCGTCGTAAGTCACGATACCATTGATAGGTGTCTTTGTTGAGATTGCATTCATTCATACGCTGATCTAAGACACTCAAACGATCTTCGCGTTGGCTGCCGCCAATGATTTCACCAATCCCTGGCACTAGAACATCCATCGCTGCCACGGTTTTTCCATCATCGTTTAACCGCATATAGAAGCTTTTAATTGCTGCGGGATAATTTGTGAGAATGACGGGTTTTTTACATAAGGTTTCAGCAAGATAGCGCTCATGTTCAGATTGCAAGTCCAATCCCCATGCGACAGGAAATTCAAAGGTATGGTTCGATTTCTGTAATAAATGAACTGCCTCTGAGTAGGTCATGACTTCAAATTCTGCTTTTGCGAGGCCTGCTAAGCGGTCCAGTAAACCGGGCGCGACATATTGATTAAAAAATACCAAATCATCTTCGCGCTCGTCGAGGGCGGTTTGGCATAAATACTGAAGAAATTGCTGGCTTAACAGGCATATATCATTCAAATCAGCAAAGGCAACCTCAGGTTCTACCATCCAAAATTCCGCTAGATGACGACTTGTGTTGGAGTTTTCGGCACGAAAGGTAGGCCCAAAGGTGTAGACTTTGGAAAGCGCCAAACAGTAAGACTCGACATTCAATTGTCCTGAAACAGTTAAAAATGTTTCTTTACCGAAAAAGTCTTTAGAAAAATCAATGTTTCCTGCGGGTGCACGCGGTACGTTCAGCAGATCTAAAGTACTCACGCGAAACAATTCGCCGGCACCTTCACAATCACTCGCCGTGATGATAGGCGTATGCACCCAAAGATAACCCCGTTCATGTAAAAAACGATGAATCGCTTGCGACAAACAGTGCCTGACACGAGAGATAGCGCCGATTGTATTGGTTCTAGGACGTAAATGCGCTACGTCACGAAGATATTCTAGCGTATGGCGTTTTGCAGAAATGGGGTAGGTATCGGGGTTGTCGACCCAACCGACAACGTCTAGCTCAGTGACCTGAATTTCGAATTGCTGGCCTTGGCCTTGAGAGGCAATCAATACCCCAGAAGCGACCAAGGAACATCCGGCAGTTAAACGTAAAACTTCGGATTGATAATTAGGTAAATCCGCAGGAACAACCAATTGTAAACTGGCATGGCAAGATCCATCATGTAAGGCAATAAAAGAAAGCCCTGCTTTCGAATCACGGCGTGTTCTGACCCATCCTTGTACACGAACCGTGCTGTTGGCTTGGTAGCGTCCTGCAAGGCAGTGTGAAATCGAAGATGCTTGTTTTTCCATGCGCTGAGTTCCTTGTGGAATGGGTTGAGATAATCCTGTAAAAAGAAGTTGAAGCCGAAGCAGAAAGGTCTGGTGCGCTGAAATTTAAATATTTTTTGATGCTTTTCGACGAAGGCTTCAACTGGTTTTATAGGATAATACACTTTTGTGATAGTCATTTGCAATTTTGTTTGATTAACGCTAATAATGATAGTACGAGGTGACGTTTCAAGAGGAGGCTTGCATGAATCTACTAAGTTACAATTATTTGTTAGCTCTAATCTTCGGATTATTCATGTTTTCGCTCGCCATTGTTGTTATGCTGCGGATAGATTTTCATCGAAAATTAATATTAGGGCTTAAAGCCAATAATCCAGTCATTGCATTAGCCAGTATTTTGGGATTGTTGATTGGGATCGTTTTGGTAGTCACCCATAATATTTGGGTATTAAAACCTATGGTTTGGCTCACTGGCATCTCGTGGTTCATTTTACTAGGTTCTATTTTATGGTTAATTAAAACAGAGTATATGCTTAGGTTAACTAAAAAAACGTGCTCAGGCATCGGATATTATTGGGTGATGCTAGTATTGTTACTTTTGGGAATGACGTTGATTAGTGGTGCGGTACGGACTTATATTATACACCATATAATCGTCCCGATTTATCCCATAGGCCAAACTTAGGGCTCGGCTTTTGCAAAAGCCGTCAAGTTTAGACAATGTTGGTTAATGGCGCCGATGATTGGATAAGGCTTTAGTGAAAACTCATACCGCAGTGCATTGTATACTTGCGGGATTAAACAAATATCAGCGAGCGTGACTTGATCCGCGTAACAAAAAGGTTGTTTTCTTGGATGGTCAGATAGTTTCTTTTCAATAGCAGTAAAGCCTTCGCGTAACCAATGGTGATACCATTGTGTAATCTGGGATGAATCAGCATGCCACTCATGACGCAACGTCTTGAGGACGCGCAGATTATTTAAAGGATGGATATCACAGGCAATCATCAAGGAGAGGCTTCGGACTTGCGCACGCTCATAAGGTGTCTCAGGTAATAGGGCGGGTGTGGGATAGGCTTCTTCCAAATATTCTAAGATTGCTAACGATTGAGTGATACATTGACCGTGATCTTCCAAGGCAGGGACTAAGCTTTGTGGATTGAGCGTATAATAATCAGCTCTATGGTGTTCTTCTTTTAGTAAATCAACGGCCACTTTATCAAACGACAGCTGTTTCCAATTGAGTGCAATTCGCACGCGATAGCTACAAGATGAACGATAATAATCATAGAGGCGCATAGGCAATCACCTCTTGATGAATAGCCCCGAAAATTGAACGTTGATGTTTGTCCAGCATTTCAATCTGAATCGTATCACCAAAGTGCATGAAGTCTGTGGTCGCTTTTCCTGTTGCAATGATCTCAAGCATGCGTTTTTCGGCAATGCAAGAGGAACCAGTGGTACGATTTGTATTTGATACGGTACCGGAGCCAATGATAGTACCTGGACCCAACTCCCTTGTTTTTGCGGCATGTGCTATTAGCTCTGGAAAAGAGAAAGTCATATCGATACCGGCATTGGGCGCCCCGAACAGGGTGCCATTGAGCGTGCTCATAAGGGGTAAATGAACACGCATACCGTCCCAGGCATCACCAAGCTCATCGAGTGTTACCGCTACGGGTGAGAAACTACTGGCGGGTTTCGATTGAAAAAAACCAAAGCCTTTGCCTAATTCGTTCGGGATCAAGTTACGTAAAGACACGTCATTCACGAGCATGATAAGTTTGATATGCTTGCCTGCGGCTTCGGGTTTAATCGCCATTGGGACATCATCAGTGATGACGGCAATTTCTGATTCAAAATCTATACCATACTGTTCGTCCACGACTGGAATGGGACTGGTAGGTCCAAGAAAACGATCCGAGCCGCCTTGATAAATTAAAGGATCGGTCCAAAACTCAGGGGGCATTTCGGCCTTTCGAGCCTGACGCACTAACGCGACATGATTGACATAAGCACTGCCATCGGCCCATTGATAAGCGCGCGGTAAAGGCGCTACACAGTGGCTGGGATCAAAGGGAAAACAGCTCAGATTGGATGCGTTGATAGTCTCGTAGGCCGCTTGCAATTTTGGCGCTATGGTTAGCCAATTATCTAATGCGTATTGTAAGGTGGGTGCAATGTCTTCGACTAGCTTAGCGTAGGTCAGATCACGATTCACCACACATAATTTACCATCACGAGGTCCTTTTAAACTGGCTAATTTCATTGGGCTTTCTCCGATAAAGTCCCGCGTTTAATTTGATCACGTTCAATGGCTTCAAACAAAGCTTGAAAGTTGCCCTCACCAAACC